>JAIRLS010000355.1 GCA_031259205.1 Bacteroidales bacterium
CTGACCGGCGGAAAGGAGGCCTCCCGCAGCAGTGCGGCTGCCTGAATTGAAAATTCAGGCAGAAGAAGTTATGGAGAGGCTTCCGCAGGTCGTTGACCTGCGGTTATGAAAGTTACGTCCTTTCAGGACGTTCCACTTTCTCCAAAGCGGATGGCTTTTCAGACGCACGCCGTGCGTCTCTACATTCGTGCCTTCAGGCGCACGCCGTGCGTCTCTACATTCGCGCATTCGTGCATTCGTGCCTTCGCGCTATAGTGGAGGTCAGAAGAATTGTTTTTCATAGCGCCTCAAAAAAAGAATTAACCCAAAAACGGTTGGTTTTAAAAAATCTTTCGTAATTTTGTCCCCCTGAAAAAAGACGTATTAAAAAGACTTTGAAAACCTTGCCAACAGAAATACCTCACAGGGAACTCGAAAAATATTCGTCGGCTTACACGCTGTCCGACATGGAAATCTTTATCTTTCCGGAATTGTTCTATTCATTGGTACTTGCCAACATCATGTCGCCGGAGATATGGAAATGGCGCGAAGATTGCTGGTTTGCCGACATCGAAAAGCGATCGTTCACCTACAAAATCAACCGTGTCAAACAGTATATCATGGATCATTTTGTGTTTAACCTCGACCTCGATACGTGGGGAATGACGGATAAACAGCGGGAAATGGCGCGTTTCGACAGTTTCATTGATGCGGAAAGCCTGCGCCAAAGCAATGCCCTGTTCGGTTACGAAGGCGACAGATATTATTTCGATATGGATATCCGGAGGCATTTCGGCCTGGACAAATATACCGCCGACGACATTCCTTACTGGAAAACGGAAACCGTAGAAGCCATGACTGCTTTCCGGCACAAAGAGGGTTACAGCACGGGAGCAGGCGAATGTGTATCGCTGTCGTCGCTATATGCGGCCGCCATGTTTATCGTAGGACGCATTTCGCTGGAAAAAATTTTCCTGATAGCAACGCCTCTTCATTCACAAAACTTTATTACCGAACGCGACGGTATTCTCACCAACAACCGGCGAATCGTCACCAAAACGATGTGGTACAACGGCACCGAGTTGTCCGCCAAAGCGCGTCGCGCTATTGAAAACGAAAAAATTACCATCGTTTCACATATTTCGGGTTACATCCATACGCTGTACCCCAAAGCCACTATTGCACCGCAGGAATATCACAGGTTTGAAAAGAAACTGCGCGAATATCTCACTGCCGGATTCACTTTCGAGATATTTATCAATTTCTTAAGAACGGAAAGCGAATTTTGGAATTGTTTCCAGTACCGGCACGAACGCAATAACAAAATTTGCTACATCGACCTGAAAACCATTTTCCACTATGAACATTCCAGCAAAAATAAATTCACAAGCGACAGCCGCAAAGCCCTGTTCGAAGAGATAGACGCCCGCGATTTCTATTTTACGCCGGAAGATAACTGCATCGTCATTAATGATTTTGAAAATTTCCTTAACGAAAACCCGCAGTTAAGCTTCGATGAAAAAGCTGATTTCTTTGTCCATCACATCATGCCCGAACGTTGCGACCGTATGCGCGATATGTTTCAGAAAATGAAGAAATTCGTCCATACAGCCCCTCGCTTACCTGCCGCCGACAAGGAATTTATCGCCGAACCGCCCTTACGCCTCACTATCGAACAGACACGTGAAGAAATCATAGCCCACATCACTGAAATGGTGCCGGTGAACGAATTTGCACGATTGGCGCAATACGCTTACCGTCAAATGGACGGCCTGTCGTGGACGCCCTTCGTGAAAGCCGCCATCGAACGGAATCCGGTCTGTGCGGAAGGACTGAAAGGGAAAAGCACGGACGAGGCTTTTGAAATCCTTTTGCGCATGGACAACAAATCCATTTACAGCAATCAGCGCCTTGCACAACCCGATGAAGTCTGGAATTTCGGACGCGGCGACGGCGCAGAAAAAGTGTTTGTCCTGGCAAATCATGCCTGCGCCGCTTCGCCCGGGCTGATCGACATTAATATTGCCGACGGACAAGCCGTATTGAAAACAGGCTGTAAATCTTACACTTTTGTTTCTACTAAAGAATTAAACAAACACCTCACTGTCGCCGGCGGGACAATTGAAGAAATGCCCTGACCCCGTCAAATACAGTTGGCCGAAAGTCATGGAAGTGCCTGATTTGCACCTTTGAGCGACGCTATTTTTGAAGATGTGCATTTATCATTGAAAATTCATATCAAGTTGGCCGGACGTTCTTTCAAGTTAAAAAAACGGAAACGGTATTGACGACGTTTGTACGGAGAATCGGCATAAGATTCAAAAAAATGGACAAGCCCTTTTTCTCCTGATTTCTGCAATGCTTATCAATAAAGTGAAATAGAGCAAGTCGTCAAATTTTACCGGATCGCAGTGTTATTATGGAATATCTGTGCATGCGTATTCTCGGAAAATATTTCGGTTTATATTTTGTTGAATCATATCCTCGTCGTATCTTTGCGCCATATCATTAAATACATTATGGCAAACAATTTACGAAATTCGAGAGGAATGCGATGGTTCGTGCTATCGCTGGTATCCTTTACCATGTTGTGCATGTACTATCTGGCAGACCTTATGGCGCCGCTGGAAGAGCGTCTTCAGGCAAATCTGTTGTGGAGCGGCGGCGACTATGGTTTTTTCACCAGCGGGTATGGCTGGTTCAACGTGTTTCTGCTGATGCTGGTGTTCAGCGGGATGATTCTGGACAAGATGGGTACGCGGTTTACGGGCATATTGTCCATTGTAATCATGATTGTCGGCGCATCGGTGAAATACTGGGGTATTTCGGGGAATTTGGAAGGAACGGTACAACTGAGCATCGGCAGTTGGGAGGTGTTGTCGCCTCATGCCATGTCGGCGGCAGTGGCGGGGCTGGGTTTTGCGATTTTCGGCGTGGGGTGCGAGATGTTCGGCATCTCGGCCAACAAAGCCATTGTGCGGTGGTTTCGCGGGAAAGAGATGGCACTGGCTATCGGACTGAACACCTCCACAGGCCGTATCGGTACGGCTCTGGCCATGTTTACCCCTATTCCGCTGGTGAAAATGACGGGCAGCCTGAGCATGCCGATACTTATTGCATTGCTGGCGCTTTGCATGGGATTGCTGGTTTTTATTCTTTTTACCATGTTCGACCGCCGGCTGGACCGGGAAGAAAGGGAAACGGGCAGTACCGTCGCCGATCGCTTCAAGTTTTCGGATATTGTGGATATTGCCAAAAACCGGGGATTCTGGTATATTACCGTGTTGTGCGTTCTTTTCTATTCTGCGGTTTTCCCGTTTATCAAGTTTGCCGTGAAACTGATTAGCCAAAAATTTGACATATCCGACCATTTTGCCGGTTATATCCCTGCCTTGCTTCCGGCAGCCGCGCTTTTACTGACGCCTGTTTTCGGAAGCCTTTACGACAAGCGGGGCAAAGGGGCAACGATCATGCTTGCCGGTTCGTGTTTGCTGGTGGTGGTGCATTTGCTTTTCTCCATTCCTTCGTTGAACAATTTTTATGCGGCCATCGCGCTGGTGATGCTGCTGGGTATCGCTTTTGCCATGGTGCCGTCGGCGATGTGGCCATCGGTGGCCAAGATTATTCCCGAAAAGAAACTCGGCACCGCCTATGCCATCACTTTCTGGGTGCAAAACTGGGGATTGATGGGCGTGCCGTTGCTCATCGGCCATATTAGGGACAAGTACTGCATTGCAGACACCGTGACCAAGATAGTGGACGGACAGGAAAAAACCGTGTCCATTTACCATTATACCATTCCCATGCTCATTTTTGCCTGTTTCGGCGTACTGGCCATCCTTTTTTCCATCCTGCTGAAGAAGGAGGACAAAAAGAAAGGCTATGGACTTGAATTGCCGAACATGTCCCGAAAATAAAAGGATCGTGCAGGTACAATAAAAAAGCCGACTTTGCGTCGGCTTTTACTTGGCTTACCACCGTTTGTTTTGCCTGTCATTGCGGCCGTAACCGCCGCCATGACCGCGAAATCCTCCGCCGTGGCCGGAATTGCCCCGAGGACGCTCCTCACGGGGACGCGCTTCGTTCACAGTAAGCACTTTACCATCGTGCTCAACTTGGTTGAGCTCGGAAATCGCCTTGAGGGACGCCTCGTTATCCGGCATCTCAACAAAACCGAAACCTCTTGACCTACCGGTATATTTATCGGTAATCACTTTAGCTGAAGAAACTTCTCCATATTCTTCGAACAACTGTCTCAAATCATCGTCTTCAACTCTGAAATTCAAATTCGAAATATAAATATTCATTAAAAAATTAGATAAAATAAATAAAAAAATTAACTCTTTTAGTTGAAAACAGTGACGAAAACGGTAGTATTTACGAAAACTATGATTTTGATCCAAATATTCCCAACAATTTCGCAAAGATATAACATTTTATAATTCCATCTTCATTTCATCGTTTTTTTTTTTTAAAATAAAAATTGAAATGAAAAAAATATCCTGATTTTGCATGGATTGTATCGTAAAAATCATACTTTTGTGATTTAAATTAATTACATAAATAAGGAATAAATAATGAAGGAACGTGAAAGGCTTAGGATTAAGGAGCTTTTGGGCGGCGGTGTTGCAGAAGGAAGCGACGTATCGGTAAAAGGATGGGTAAGAACGAAACGCGGCAACAAGAACGTTGCCTTTTTAGCGGTTAACGACGGTTCGATCATTCATAATTTGCAAATAGTGGCGGACGTCGAGAAGTTGGATAACGAATTGAAGAAAATCACTACCGGTTCGTGTATCGCTGTTTCCGGGAAACTGGTAACCTCAAGCGGACAGGGGCAAAGCGTTGAAGTGCATGCCGACTCGATAGAATTGTACGGCGCCGCCCCCCCCGACAGCTATCCTTTACAGAAGAAAGGCCATACCCTTGAATTTCTCCGCGAGATAGCTCATCTTCGTCCACGCACCAATACCTTCGGCGCTGTGTTTCGGATTCGTCATGCAATGGCTTTCGCGATTCACAAATATTTCAACGATCGAGGCTTCTACTGCCTTCACACGCCTATCATTACCGGTTCCGACGCCGAAGGAGCGGGCGCCATGTTCCACGTTACCGCATTTGAACTTGACCGCATCCCCCGCAACAGCGACGGGAACGTGGATTATACGCAGGATTTCTTCGGACGTTCGGCCAACCTTACCGTTTCGGGACAACTGGAGGGCGAACTCGGCGCCATGGCGCTGGGAAAAATCTACACCTTCGGCCCCACCTTCCGCGCCGAAAATTCCAATACGCCGCGACATCTCTCCGAATTTTGGATGATTGAGCCGGAGATGGCTTTTTACGAAATTTCAGACAATATGGATTCGGCGGAAGATTTCCTCAAATACCTGATCCGCTATGCCCTCGAAAATTGCAGCAGCGACCTGGAATTTTTAACCCAAATGTATGACAGGGAACTGACGGAACGGCTACATTCGGTAGTAGAAAAGGAATTTGTACGCCTTACCTACACGGAAGGAGTGAAAATCCTCGAACAGTCGGGACAGCCGTTTGAATTTCCGGTCGGTTGGGGCATTGACCTGCAATCGGAGCATGAACGTTATCTGGTGGAAAAACATTTCCGGAAACCTGTCATCCTGACGGATTACCCGCGAGAAATCAAAGCCTTCTACATGAAGCAGAACGATGACGGAAAAACCGTACGCGCCATGGACGTACTCTTTCCGAAAATAGGAGAAATTATCGGCGGCTCGCAACGCGAAGACGATTATGTCAAACTGAAAACCCGCATGAAAGAACTGAGCATACCCGAAAAAGACATGTGGTGGTATCTCGAAACACGAAAATTCGGCACCGCGCCACACAGCGGATTCGGATTGGGCTTCGAACGTCTGTTGCTTTTTGTCACCGGAATGACCAATATCCGGGATGTGATCCCATTTCCGAGAACGCCTAAAAACGCAGAATTTTAAATTATCTTAAAACCAATCACCATGTTACATCAGCGTCTTCAGCAAAAACTGATACAAAAATTATCTCCTCAACAGATACAAATGATAAAACTGTTGGAGATTCCTACCATGCAGTTGGAGGAACGCATTAAGGAGGAACTGATCGAAAACCCCGCACTGGAAGAAGGGCGGGAATCTGCCGAAGAAGGAGACGACAATCTGCCGCAATCCGAAGAAAACGAAAAAGATGTGTCCATTGACGAATACCTGCGCGACGAAACCCCGTCGTACAAGCTTAGCGCAAAAAATTACAGTCAGGATACACAAAAAACGGAGATCCCTTTTTCCGCAGGCACAAGTTTCCACGATCACCTGGTATCGCAACTCGGATTGAGGAACATCACCGTACGCGAAAAGGCTTTGGCGGAATATCTCATCGGAAATATCGACGACGACGGCTATCTGCGCAGATCACTGGATTCGGTTGCAGACGATATGGCCTTTTCTCTCGGTGTGGAAACCACCAACAGCGAACTGGAATCGGCATTGAAAATCATTCAGGAATTTGAACCTTCCGGCGTCGGAGCGAAAAACCTGCGAGAATGTCTGATGATTCAACTCAATCAAAAAACAGAAACACCCGAAATCGAACAGGCAAAAAAAATACTGACGCTGTTTTTCGACGAATTTACCAAAAAACATTACGACAAAATCATGAGCCGGTTGAGCCTTTCGGAAGAAGAATTGAAAAACGCCATTGGAGAAATTCTCAAACTCAATCCCAAACCGGGCGGATCCTTCCAGTCCGACAAAGTAGCCGAACACATCTTCCCCGACTTCATCCTCGAAGATAAGGAAGGCGTCCTGAATCTGACGCTCAACTCACGCAATGTCCCCGAATTGAAAGTGAGCCGCATGTACACCGATATGCTCAACACTTACGCCAGAAACAAAAAAAAACGAAACAACCGCGAAGCCATCACTTTCGTAAAACAGAAATTAGAGTCCGCACGATGGTTCATTGACGCTATCAAACAACGCCAGACCACACTGATGCAAACCATGGAAGCCATTATCAGCCTGCAAAAAGATTATTTCCTGAGCGGCGGCGACGAGGCTTTGCTGACCCCCATGATCCTGAAAGACGTAGCAGATATAACCGCTCTGGACATCTCAACGGTGTCGCGGGTGGCCAACAGCAAATACGTACAAACGCCTTTCGGTATCTTCCCGTTGAAATTCTTTTTCTCCGAAGGGATGCAAACAGAATCGGGCGAAGAAGTATCAACACGGGAAATCAAAAAGATTTTGCAGGACAACGTAAACATCGAATCAAAACGCAAACCGCTCACCGACGACGAACTGGCAGCCATCCTGCAAGAAAAAGGCTATCAGATTGCCCGCCGAACGGTGGCCAAATATCGCGAACAATTGAATATTCCCGTCGCACGGTTGCGAAAGGAATTATGACCGGATGAAAAAAAACAAACCGCGACAGGTAATTGAAAACGTGCCGGTTGTCGATATTGCCGACGACGGAAAGGCCGTAGGAAAGTCCGGCGATGAGGTGATATTCCTTTCACACGCTGTGCCGGGAGACGTCGTCGATGTACAAATCATCAGAAGGCGAAAAAAATACGCGGAAGGGCAGGTGATCCGGTTTGAAAAATATTCCGAATGGCGTGTAACTCCCCTCTGTCGCGAGTTTCCCTTGTGCGGAGGATGCAAATGGCAGGATCTTTCCTACGAACGACAACTGTTCTACAAACAGAAAAACGTGTCGGATTGCCTGACCCGCATCGGAAAACTGGAAATACCCGCAATACGTCCCATCATACCTGCCGATGCTACATTTTATTACCGCAACAAACTTGAATTCAGTTTCTCCTGCAACCGGTGGCTGACCGATGAAGAAATAAAGTCGGGCTGCGAGGCAAGCAATCGCCATGCCCTCGGTTTTCACCTGCCGTCGAAATTCGATAAAGTGTTGGACATCCGGCAATGTTTCCTGCAAGCCGACCCGTCGAATGACATCCGGTCGGCGATCAGGGAATTTTCTGCCAAAGAAGGGATGCCGTATTTCAATTTAAGAGCGTGCGAAGGTTTTCTCCGCACGCTGGTAATTCGTACTTCTTCTTCCGGCGAAGTGATGGTCATCGTCACTTTTTACCGTGACGATACCGCTTTGCGCAAAAAATTACTGGATTTCATCCGGACAAGTTTTGCCGGCATCACTTCACTGATGTACGTCATCAATCCCAAGCCGAACGATAGCATCGCCGATCTGGAAGTGCGCCTGTATCATGGAAGGGAATTTATCACGGAAGAAATGGAAGGATTGAAATTCAGGATCGGCCCGAAGTCTTTCTTCCAAACCAATTCGCAACAAGCCGGACGGCTGTACCGGGAAGTCCGCGAACTGTCAGGATTAACAGGCACGGAAACGGTGTACGACCTTTATACCGGTACGGGAACGATTGCCAATTTTCTGGCGGCACAGGCCGGAAAAGTCATTGGAGTGGAATGTGTCCCGGAAGCTATTGAAGACGCAAAACAGAACGCTGCCCTCAACGGCATCGGCAACGCTTTCTTTTTGGCCGGAGATACGAAAGACGTCTTTAATCCCGACTTTATCAGGCAGCACGGAAATCCCGATACGGTGATCCTCGACCCGCCACGCGCCGGAGTCCATTCAAAAGTAATTGACGCTTTGCTGTTTGCCCAACCGCAACGCATAGTTTATGTTAGCTGTAACCCCGCTTCGCAGGCAAGAGACCTGTCGTTTTTGCAGGAAGCTTATGACGTCAGGGCAGTACAGCCCGTTGACATGTTTCCGCACACCCACCATGTAGAAAATATTGTGATGATGGAAAAACGGAAAACGGAAAAATCTTTTATTGAGGCGCTATGAAAGCGGAGCAAGAGCATCCCTGCGGGTAAGGTGTGCAAACCCCATGATAAATATCCTCAAAAAAAGTTGTCCCTTTCCTTTGTAAAAACTTTTTTTCATTTTATGCGCTTGGAAAACTCACGTTTTTTATGTAGTTTTGTGCCGGATTTAAATGGGATTTTATTTGGAATACTTTAAGGCACAAAACCATCGGTGGCAGGCACTAAATATGTAAAATAAATAAACGTATGGAAAAGAAAGGATTAAACCTCACATTAAAGATATGGCGTCAGGAGAATGCCAAAACAAAAGGCGGGTTCAAAACCTACAAAATAGCAAATATTTCGCCCGAGTGCTCCTTTTTGGAGATGCTTGATCAATTGAACGAACAGTTGGTGGACAAAATCGAAAAGCCCGTATGTTTCGACCATGACTGTCGCGAAGGCATTTGCGGGATGTGTAGCCTGTTCATCAACGGGCGTCCTCACGGGAACGACAGCGGCATCACCACCTGTCAGTTGCACATGCGTCGTTTCAAGGACGGCGACACCATTTGGATCGAGCCGTGGCGTTCGGCGGCTTTCCCTGTAGTGAAGGATTTGGTGGTAGATCGTAGCGCTTTCGACGAAATCATTCAGGCAGGCGGTTATATTTCCGTAAACACGGGCGGCGTACCCGACGGCAACGCTATCCCTGTCCGCAAGAAAAACGCCGACCTTGCCATGGACGCTGCCGCATGTATCGGTTGCGGAGCATGTGTAGCCACCTGCAAAAACGCATCTGCCATGCTGTTTGTGTCGGCCAAGGTGTCGCAGTTCGCATTGCTGCCGCAAGGCAAAGTGGAAGCCGGAGAACGGGTGTCCCAAATGGTGGCGCGTATGGACGAACTCGGATTCGGCAACTGCACCAACACCGGAGCCTGCGAAGCCGAATGTCCGAAAGAAATCAAAATATCAAACATCGCACGGCTGAACAGGGAATACGTCTGTTCGCAGTTTTCGTAAACTTTTTCCTTATTCAGACGACAAACAGGTCGGACGCAATACGGTCGGCTATTAATTTCCCTTTGTGCGAAAGCGTATACACGGCAGTTTGTTCGTTCATGTATCCTTGCCGAAGATATGGAGCGGCTTTTCGCACAAAATATTCGGCAAAAGTTTTCCCGAATTTCTTGTGCACAACAGCGGCGTCTGTTCCCCACATCGTGCGTAGCGAAGTTAGCACATAGTCGTTATAACTTTCCGAAACAGTCAGGATTTCCCGTTCGTACCATTTTTCGTGTCCGTGCAGCAATTGTTCAATGTATTGCGCATTATGGCTTACGTTCCACTGCCGCGATGTTCCATCGTAGGAATGAGCGGACGGCCCAATGCCGATGTAGGGAATCTGCCGCCAATAGGCGGTATTATGGCGTGAATAAAGTCCGGGACGTGCAAAATTTGATATTTCATAATGTTCGTATCCTGCTTTTTCGCATATATTCGATAAAAGATCAAACTGGGCTACGCTTTCCCTTTCCGGCACGGAGAAATCTTCCCCTCTGTTTTTCCGTTTTCCGAAAACCGTACGCGATTCAATCGTCAGATGATAAGTAGACAAATGCGGAACATCCAGAGATAATGCCGTTTTCAGATGCCGTTCCCACTGCGAAACGGACATGGCAGGGATACCATAAATCAGGTCGATATTGATATTGTCAAAACCATTGTCCTGTGCCTTTTTTACCGCACGGATGGCTTCCTGTGCGGTATGCCGGCGATTCATCCAGCGAAGGCAGTTGTCATCAAAGGATTGTATGCCGATGCTCAACCGGTTGAAGCCCAAACCGCGCAATCCCGAAAGATATTCTCCGGTCAGGTCGTCGGGATTGGCTTCCAGGGTGACTTCCGCACCGGACGACAGCGAATAGCGCCGGTGGAAAGTATCCAGCAACGCCGAAAGGTCGGCAATAGAAAGCGCCGACGGCGTCCCCCCGCCAAAATACAGCGTGTGCACAACCGGCGAAGAAAGATAGTCTTTCCTTAATCCCATTTCCTTCCGCATGGCCATGAGCATCTCCGGCTTGTCCTTCAGCGCTGCCCGGAAATGAAAATCGCAATAATAGCAAACCTGCCTGCAATAGGGGACATGAACGTAAAAACCTGCCATTCCTTAGTAATATGACCGAAAATAAAATCATCTGCGGCATTGATCCGCATTTTTATTGCAAAAATAGTATTTTTTGTTTTTCGTACACGACAAAATAGCGATATGCCGCCGGAATTTCTACTTTTCAGAAAACGGGGAGAAACGAAGGGCGCATTTCAAATGGTCGCACCGACATTGCGAACTGTGAGGAACGAAGCAGGGAGCCATTCGGAATAAAATGGCAGTCCACCGGATGGCTTCCCGCTTTGCCCTCGCAATAACGGCTGCGACAGACCGGGTTTACGACAGTTTGAAATGTACCTGAATCGAATCATTCATAAATTTATTATTTTTGCATTTTTAAAAGATCATTTGTAAAGATGAAATGCCGGATTCTGTTTTTTCTGTATAACTTTTTATATTGGATATTGTTTTTTGCGGTTATCCGGTTGATGTTCATGTGCTATAACCACTCTTTGTCCTTTTCGATGAGTTTCGGCGAATGGGGTAATGTGCTGCTCTATGGTACATGGATGG
>JAIRLS010000005.1 GCA_031259205.1 Bacteroidales bacterium
ACGGAAAAAGAGACGAAAAAACTGTACGAACAGATAGGTCGCTTGAATATGCAAGTAGAGTTTCTAAAAAAAAAGTTGTAGAAAAATATTCAATAAAGACACGGCACAACATGATAGAAGAAGGACATTTGAATTTGAGTATAGTTCAGCAATGCAGATTGTTAGGGATAAGTCATTCGGGATATTATTATGTTCCGGCAACAGAAAGTACGAGGAACTGGCAAATAATGCAAGCTATAGATAAAATCCATTTGGATTATCCATTTTATGGATTTCGTCGAATACAGGTAGCCCTTCACGAATATGGTTTTGAAGTTGGCAAGAAATTGATAATAAGACTGATGAAATTAATGGCAATAGATACGATTTATCCTAAACCCAAAACGACAATTCAATCGCCAACCCATACAGTGTACCCTTATTTACTGCGAGGTTTAGAAGTGAATCGCTGTAACTATGTATGGGAAATGGATATAACATACATATCAATGGCAAAAGGATTTATGTATTTAAGTGCAATAATAGATGTAAACAGTCGCTACGTTTTGAGTTGGGATATATCCAACACAATGGAAGCAGCGTGGTGCAGAGATATTGTAGCACAGGCAATCGCTCAACACGGGAGGCCGGAGATTTTCAATACTGATCAGGGCAGTCAATTTACCAGTGAACTTTTCACGAGTTATTTACTTGACAATAAAATAAAAATCAGTATGGATGGACGTGGACGAGCCACCGACAACATTTATATAGAACGACTTTGGCGTAGTGTAAAACAGGAAAAAATCTATCCGAATGCCTGCGAAACAGGAAGTGAACTTTACAGAGGATGGAAGGGATGAAACGCGACATATATTAGTGACACAAACAGGCGACAAAACCTGTGTATTCGAGTCGACCGCTCCGGAAGGCGCGAAATGGACTTATAAGCCCAAGTCCTCCTCATTTTCCCCGCAAGCAGCCGTTCGCGCTAAAAGATTTTACTAACACCCTGACCGCATCGATTGGGTAAAAAACCGCTTCCGTAAAGGGGCGGTTTTTATTTTTCGGTTCAACGCTGACGGCAGCTTCTCAGCCTGCCGGAGTTTTCAAGTACCGGAAAGGCAGGTAAATATCAAAATATTTAAAAATATTTCGACGGTGAATTGAAAAATCAATTATAATTAATTAATTTTGCCGCGATTTCAACTCGTCCTCTATGAAGCAAAAGAAAGATATTCCACAGGATTCCGACAAACAGGGCCTCTTCCGGTATATAAAATTGCCGAGCAATAAATATTTCAGATTCGGTCTCGTTGCGTTTTTGTACTTGCTGTGGTCGTATTGGGTAGGCAACTGGTGGTTGTTGCTGGGCCTTCCCATTCTTTACGACGTATATGTCAGTAAAAAAGTCAACTGGACATTCTGGAAAAAGCGCAATGGCCCCAACAGCCGGGTGGTAGAATGGCTGGACGCCTTGATATTTGCAGTGATTGTCGTCACCCTGATCAATATTTTCATCTTCCAGAATTACAAGATTCCGACCGGTTCAATGGAAAGAACGCTTCAAATAGGCGACCACCTGTATGTGAGTAAATTAAAATACGGGCCGAAAATTCCCAATACGCCGATTTCTTTTCCTTTTGCCCAAAACATCATGCCGTTGACCAAATCCACCAAATCGTATGTGGAATGGATAAAATGGCCGTATAAACGGCTGAAAGGCTTTACCCATGTGAAAAACGACGATAATGTTGTTTTCAATTTTCCCGAAGGCGATACCGTACTGCTGGAATATCCGTCGGAGAACTATTACGCTTTATTGCGACGTCATGCCGAAGTACTGGAGGAACGCGACAGAAGCTCGGCGGAAGCGGTGAAAGCCTTTGCGTATTATACCGACATGGCGAGAAAACAAATACTGAACGAATACGCATTTGTGGTACGGCCGGTGGACAAATGCGATAATTACATCAAACGGTGTATTGCCATTCCGGGCGATACGCTGAAAATAACCAACTCGAACGTCTTTGTCAACGGAAAACCGCAAGCCCCCCACGAATTTATACAGCATCGCTATACAGTACAGACCGACGGCACGCCGATTAACAACAAAACGCTGGAACGGCTTAATATCTACAAAAGCGATGTAAGAAGCAACGGCAACCAGTACAGTATTCCATTGATCGAAGCCAATCTTGAAGCCGTGAAGAAATTAGGCAATGTGATTTCGGTAGAAAAACAACTGCGACCGGAAGGCTTGTACGACAGCGAAATTTTCCCTCATCATCCGCGTTATTCATGGAATGTCGATAACCTGGGGCCGCTGTGGATACCGAAAAAAGGTTCCACCGTGAAGATTGACACCTCCAATATCGTTTTGTACACACGCATCATAACAGCATACGAGCATAATACGCTGGACGTCAAAAACGGAGACATCTTTATCAACGGAGCTAAAGCAGACAGCTACACCTTTGCAATGGATTATTACTGGATGATGGGCGATAACCGGCACGACTCGTCCGATTCGCGGTTCTGGGGTTTCGTACCGGAAGATCATATTGTCGGGGCGCCCCGTATCGTCTGGTTATCATTGAATAAAGAAAAAACTTTCCCCTTTAATATCCGCTTCAACCGCATGTTCCGGCTGGCCGGCAAATAATACTGTACCGGTAATACTATCAAAAATGGCTAAATCCCCCGGAAAACAGGCAATAACAGACGTCACTCGCATTATCGGCGTGGAAGCCGGCAAACTTCCTCCGCAGGCAATCGACATGGAGGAATACATCCTGGGCGCCATCATGCTCGAAAAAAACGCTATCTTTGAAGTCATCGAATTCCTCAAGCCGGATTGTTTCTACAAAGAAGCCCATGCCAAGATTTATCAGGCCGCTATCGATCTTTCCTCCCGCGAAGAACCGATAGACCTTAATACCGTTACCCACGAGCTTCGTAAAAAGAATGCGCTTGAAGAAGTCGGAGGCACCTACTTTCTGGCACAGATGACCAACAAAGTGATGTCGGCGGCCAATATCGACTATAACGCACGCATCGTCCATCAAAAATACATCCAGAGAGAATTGATCCGGATTGCGACGGAAGTCCAGAAAAAAGCCTTCGATGAAGCCGCCGATGTGGATGAACTGCTCAACAGCGCCGAACAGTCCATCTTTGACATTTCCCAGGGAAATCTCAAAAAAGACGCACAATCCATTACTTCTCTGTTGCAAAGAGCTTTAACTATTATAGAGGAAATCCCCAAAGGAACGCTGCTCGGCATCCCGTCCGGGTTTACGACGCTGGACAGGATTACCTCCGGATGGCAGCCGACGGATTTGGTGATTGTCGCCGCACGTCCCGCCATGGGGAAAACGGCGTTTGCCCTGTCGATGGCGAGAAACATGGCGGTCGATCATCAATGCGGCGTAGCCCTGTTCTCGCTGGAAATGTCGGCCATCCAACTGGTCTTGCGTCTGCTTTCGGCAGAAACAGGCTTGGATATGGAAAAAATACGTAACGGGAAATTAGAAAAAGAAGACTGGGACGTCCTCTACCGGAAAATCACTTCCCTGCAAGAAGCGCAAATTTTTATCGACGATACCCCAGCCCTTTCGGTATTTGAATTTCGCGCCAAATGCAGACGGCTTGTACAACAGCACCACATCAAAATAGCCATCGTGGACTACCTGCAATTAATGACATGGACCGGCGACACCAAAGGCAACCGCGAACAGGAAGTTTCCAACATATCCCGCTCGCTCAAGGCCATTGCCAAAGAACTGGATATCCCCGTCATAGCCCTTGCACAGGTAAAACGCGAAGCCACCTCCACCGACCGGAAAATACATAAACGACCGCAGTTACAGGATCTGCGCGAATCGGGCGCTATCGAACAGGACGCCGACATCGTTGTCTTTATACACCGCCCCGAATATTACGGCTTTGAAGAAGACGAAAACGGCAACTCCCTGCGCGGCATCGCCGAAATCATTATCGGCAAGCACCGCAATGGCCCCACCGGAACAATTCTCCTTAAATTCCAGTCGCAAATCGTCAAATTTATCGAACTTGAAGAAATCATCGAAATCGGCGAAATCGGCGAAACCATAACCCTCCAGTCTAAACTCAATGAAGACGCCGCAGATACCGACGACGCCAAAACTTTCGAGACTTCCGCTTTCCCTTCTCCCGGCATACCTTCCGACAGAGAAGCGCCGCCGTTCTGACTTCCCGTCAGGACAGGCAAAGAATGTGACTGTTAACATATCCGTTATCAAAAATAATCCCTGCATTTGCAGTAAAAAAAGATTTAGCCCGAATAGTCCGGTTTTGTTTTTTTGATAAAACCGCTTATCTTTCTTCCGTAAAAAAAACTTTTTTTCATTTCATACGCGCTTGGAAAACCGAAGTTTTTCATGTAGTTTTGCAAACACTTTTCCATGACGGGTTTCCCTGTCAATAGAAAGTTAGTACAGTGAATAATCATAAATAAATTTTAATGGTATGAAAAAGTTTCTTTTTACTTGGGTATGTATTTTGGGGTTCATCCATGTTTCGGCACAGTCCGAAAAGACTTATGCGCCTCCCCAATTGAGCGACGCCGGTTCGTGGTCAATGATTTTGCTGCCCGATCCGCAGACTTATGTCAAATTTGATTACAACCAGCCGCTGTTCGAATTGATGACAGCATGGATTGTAAGGTATATCGAACCGTTGAATATAGGTTTTGTCCTGTGTACCGGCGATTTGGTCGAACAGAATGGGCTTCTCAATCCGGATGGCGTCCGTGTCAATCAGCCCAGTAAATCGCAATGGGAATCGGTAGCGCGGTCGTTCGGTCGACTGGACGGGAAAGTTCCCTATATTCTGGCGACGGGTAATCATGACTACGGCTTTCTATCGGCAGAAAACCGGAAAACCAGTTTCGACAAGTATTTTCCGGTAGACAAAAACTGGTTAAACCAGCGTTTGCTGCGCGAGGTGGGAACCGACAGCGAAGGGATGCCTACTTTGGCAAATGCGACGTTTGAGTTCATTTCGCCTCATGGAAAAAAGTTTCTGATTCTGGTGCTGGAGTTTGCTCCCCGCGATGAAACGTTAGAATGGGCAAAAAAAACTATCGAACAGAAAAAATATACCGGTCATACCGTTATATTGCTCACACATTCCTATTTGAATGCACAAAATGAACATATCGAAAAAGAGGGTTACCGGTTGGAGGGTCCCAATTATGGAGCAGCCGTCTGGCAAAAACTCGTACAACCTTCCAAAAACATACAAATGGTGGTTTCCGGACATATTGGCAGCCCTGACAACGCCAAAGCGCATCTGGCGTTTCGTACCGACTTGAACAGCGGCGGCAAAAAAGTTCACCAGATGACTTTCAACGCACAGGCGCTCGGCGGCGGATGGCACGGCAACGGCGGCGACGGGTGGCTGAGAATACTGGAATTTTTGCCCGACGGGAAAACCGTAAAAGTAAAAACCTTTTCGCCGCTCTTTGCCGCCTCGCCTACAACACAGCACTTCGCACGAAGAACAGAGCCGCATGACGAATTTACCTTTGTGTTGGAATAACATCAATGGAAAATGGCAATAAATTTATTGAGCGGATTTTAGGAGGGATATGAAAAAAAATATTGAAGATTTTATGCGTTGCCCCTGCATTTTTTCACTTTCATTTTTTTTTATTCAAAATATTTTTTTACTTTTGCCCTCGTTATTAGTTTCTATTCTCGATGAAGACGCCGGCTTTCTTATATCATCTGTACACTTTTTATCGTGACGGTTTCAAAAACATGACCGTAGGGAGAACGTTATGGATATTGGTGTTGATAAAGTTGTTCATTATGTTTGCTGTATTAAAAGTTTTTTTCTTTCCCGATTTTCTCAACAGCCGTTTTGACAATAATGAAAGCAAGGCGGATTATGTACGGCAGGAACTTTTAAAAATCAATCAATAAATCTTTAATCAATCATTGTATGGAAATATTATCATCATTAGTCGATTGGTCGCGAGCGCAGTTTGCTATGACGGCCATGTATCACTGGCTGTTTGTTCCGCTCACCTTGGGGTTGGGCGTTATCATGTCGGTGATGGAAACCCTGTATGTAAAAACAGGGAACGAGCAGTGGAAAAGAGCAGCCAAATTCTGGATGACTCTTTTCGGGATCAACTTTGCCGTAGGAGTCGCCACGGGTTTGATCCTTGAGTTTGAGTTCGGCACCAACTGGTCGAATTACAGTTGGTTCGTAGGTGACATTTTCGGTGCGCCGTTAGCGATTGAGGGAGTGGTGGCCTTCTTCATGGAAGCCACATTTATCTCCATCATGTTTTTCGGCTGGAAACGGGTAAGCAAGAAGTTTCACCTTGCCTCCACATGGCTCACCGTGATCGGCGCTACCATTTCGTCGTTGTGGATTCTGGTAGCCAATGCATGGATGCAGTATCCTGCGGGTACTACTTTCAATCCCGAAACAGTGCGCAACGAAATGACCGATTTTTGGAGCGTCCTGTTTTCGCCGGTAGCGATGAACAAATTTTTCCACACGGTTATCTCGGCATGGGTATTGGGCAGCATCTTTGTCATCGGCATCAGTTCGTGGTTTCTTCTCAAGAAAAGGCAAACCGACTTTGCCCTGAAAAGCATCCGTATAGGAACCGTTTTCGGATTGATTTCGAGCATCATTCTGCTCGTCACAGGACATGGTTCCGCTTATCACGTGGCACAGCGCCAGCCCATGAAATTAGCCGTAATGGAAGGCCTGTACCACGGAAAAGAGAAAGCCGACCTTCAAGCATTCGCTATTCTCAACACGTCGAAAACCTACGACAATACGGAAGACGAGTTTTTGCTGAGCATTCCGGTGCCCATACCCGGACTGCTGTCGTGGCTGGGTTATGACAACTGCAACGCATTTGTGCCGGGCGTCAGCGACATTATCAAGGGAGGCTATCAGTTGCCGTCCGGCCAGACAGCCCTCTCTTTCGACGAGAAACAACGCCGCGGCAAAGAAGCCATCCGGTCGCTGTCGGATTTTCGTCAGGCTGCTGCCACAGGCGACGCCGAAGCCAAAGCCAAAGCCAAAGTCGGTCTGGATGAGAACTACGATTATTTCGGCTACGGGTATATCGACAAAGCGGAAGACCTTATACCCAACATGCCGCTGGTATTCTACTCATTTCATATCATGGTGATTCTGGGCATGTATTTTATCCTCTTTTTCATTGTTGTGGGCGTTTTAGTGTACCGCAAAAAATTTGAAAACATCAAATGGCTGCAAAAACTTGCTATCTGGACTATCCCGCTTGCCTATGTTGCAGGTCAGACCGGATGGATCGTAGCGGAAGTAGGCCGTTATCCGTGGGCGATTCAGGAAGTATTGCCGTTGAATGCCGCTGTATCGAAGATATCCACCGGATCGGTGCAACTTACCTTTTTCCTGTTTTTGGCGCTGTTCTCCGTCCTGCTGGTGGCAGAACTGGGTATCCTGACGCGGCAAATCAAAAAAGGGCCTGAAGCCGAAGTTAATTAACGAGTTAAATTTATTGGGATATAAAAATATTAAACTTATCAATTATGTCATACGAATTTCTTCAACAATACTGGTGGTTTTTAGTATCACTACTTGCCGGACTTTTAGCGTTCCTGCTGTTTGTTCAGGGAGGCCAGTCGATGATCTTTTCCCTGTCGAAAACCGACAGTGAAAAACGTTTGTTAGTGAACGTACTGGGGCGAAAATGGGAATATACGTTCACCACGCTGGTCACTTTTGGCGGCGCGTTTTTTGCTTCTTTCCCGCTGTTCTATTCCACCAGTTTCGGTGGCGCTTACTATGTATGGATGCTTATCCTGCTGTGTTTTGTACTACAGGCTGTCGCCTACGAATTCCAGTCGAAACCCGGTAACCTTTTTGGGAAAAAGACCTACCAAGCCTTTCTGTTTGTCAATGGTTTGCTGGGCACTGTCCTGATAGGCGCAGCTATTGCCACTTTTTTCACGGGTTCCGATTTTTTGGTAAACAAAAGCAACCTCACCAATCTGAGCGAAGGATTTGCCCCTGTTATCAGTGCATGGGGCAGCGGATGGCACGGACTGGATGCGGCGCTTCCCGTAGGCAACGGGACATTACTTGCCTGCCTGCGTAATTTGAGCCTTGGCCTTGCAGTGTTCTTTCTGGCACGGACATTGGCGACTCTGTTCTTCGTCAACCGTCTGAATCACGCCGTGCTGGAAAGCCGCCTGAAAAAGACGCTATGGATCAATGCAGTGCCGTTTGTGGTATTATTCCTTGTGTTTGTCATCTGGACACTGCTGGATAAAGGCTATGCCGTAGATAAAGCCACCGGTGAGGTATCGCTCGTGCAGTTCAAATATTTTCTTAATCTGATAGAAATGCCTGTGGTACTGGTTCTTTTTTTGCTGGGCGTAGTCGCCGTGCTGTATGGCGTCATTGCCACGCTGTTCTGCAAAAAATTTAAAAAAGGCATCTGGTATTCGGGAACCGGCACAGTGGTAACGGTATTAAGCCTCTTCCTGACGGCAGGTTACAACAACACGGCTTTCTATCCTTCAAGCACCGACCTGCAAAGTTCGCTGACCATCTACAATGCCTCGTCCAGCCCCTACACGCTGACGGCCATGTCGTGGGTGTCGCTGCTCATCCCCTTTGTACTGGCCTACATTGTATATGCATGGTGGTCAATGGAAAAAAAGCGCACCACCGTGGAAGACATTATAGAAGACGGCCACGCATATTGAACCGATAACCGCAAAAGAAGCCATTTTAAAAGCATTTGCTGTGCATCTTCCGTGAAAACTCCATGTTGTTGTGATCATTAAATTTCACAGAAGAACACAGAGAAAAAAAAAGAAACTGTTTCAAAAGTTGAGGCAGTTTCTTTTTTTGGTATTGTTAAATTAGTATTGCCTGTCGTTCTAAATTAGATATTAAACAATTGATCGTCAATAGTTCATTTCTATTATTCTATACTAAAATTAACAATACCTTTTTCAAAAGGGGCGTTCCTTTTTCCCGAAAGGGGCGTTCCTTTTCCCCAAAAGGGGCGTTCCTTTTCCCCAAAAGGGGCGTTCCTTTTTTCCGAAAGGGGCGTTCCTTTTTCCCGAAAGGGGCATTCCTTTTTCCCAAAAGGGGCGTTCCTTTTTACCGAAAGGGGCGTTCCTTTTTTTCAAGGTATTGTTAAATTAGTATTGCTTGTCGTTCTAAATTAGATGTTAAACAATTGATCGTCAATAGTTCATTTCTATTATTCGATACTAAATTAACAATACCCAAAATATTCATCCACTCGGCGTTTTCGCTTCCTTATTATGGCTCCGGCAAGTGTTAGCTTTGAATCAGGATATAACGCGCTTCTCGCTTCTTTATCGGTTACACTTGAATTGATAGTTTCCCGAACCGATTTTTATGCGCAATTTGCCGGCATCCACGCCGATAACGGTTACGTCTTTCGAGGCGGACAGCGGCAAGCCGTAAGTCGTCACTTGACGAACATCCGTAGCCGGAAGGCGTATTTCCGCCGTACTGTTCGCCGGAATGGAGACTTCTATCCTGTAGTCTTTGTCTGTCAGCGCCCAGCTGCAACGGATTGTTCCGTAAGGCGATTCGTAGCTTGTCGTGGCGCTATGGACGTCGCCGACAATCTGCGGGTCAATCACGATTTCGCGGAAAGCAATGGAATTTTCCTGCTGACGTATGCCGCCCAAGCCGCCATACAGCCATTCCATCAGATGCCCCAGCATAAAATGATTGTTGGAGACAAAGCCATACGCCTGCCATGACTCCGTCAGCGCTGTGGCGCCGTGGGCTAATTGCCATCCGTAACCCGGCACGTCGTACCGGCTGTTCATGTCGAAAATGACATCCGAGCGTCCGCCGTCTTCCAGCGCCCGAAGCACGTAGCGATAACCCACGTCGCCGGCAGTGAGCGCATTCCCGCGTCCGCGGATGTCATCTATCAGGTTTTGCAGTATTGCAGAGCGGCGCTCGTCGGGAACCAGATCGGTGTACAGCGCAATGGCATTTGCCGTTTGACTGTTACGTTCGATTTTTCCGGTTGCGTTGTCATAAAACTTTTCGTTGAAAGCCTTCCTGATTTTCCCGGCCAGTTCTCCGTAACGGGTGGCGTCGTCGGTCTTGCCCAGTATCGAGGCTACATGTTGCATAATCGTGGCGTTGTAATGGTAGGTTGCGGTAGCCGTCACCCCGTTAGCCGTCAATTGGGCGTATCCGGGATTGTTGGGGCCGATGTCGAACCAGTCACCCAGTCCGTAGGCTACGATGTGGTTGTCGGCTCTTGTTCCCAGATAATCGAGATAACGCTGCATCGCCGGATAATATTCGTCCAGCAATCGACGGTCGCCGTACCATTGATAGATATACCAGGGGCAAATGATAAATGCGCTGCCCCATTCGGGCGTATCCTCGAAGCCGTTGGCAAACCGGACGTATTCGGGCGCAATGGTCGGGATACATCCGTTGGGCAGTTGCGAGGCGCACATGTCTTCCATTATTTTGGGATACAGTCGCGCCAGGTTGTAGCGGTATTGCAGGGAGTATTGCATCAGGTGCGCCTGTTCCAGCCAGCCGAGTTTTTCGCGGTGCGGACAGTCGGTAAGTACGCTCGCCATGTTGCTGCGTATCGCCCAGTCGATAAGCGAATGGATTTGGTTGAACATCGGCCTTGAACAGACAAAAGAACCCGCTTCGTCCGCCGAATTGCAGGTGTGTAAACCTGCCAGCGATTCGATTTCCGGCAAATTATCCGGATTATCTTTGCCAGCCGGGACTGCGCCTTCTACTTCCACGTAGCGAAAACCGTAATATGTGAACTGGGGTTGCCACCGTTCTGTCTGTCCGGCGCCTTTCGTGGTATAGGAAAAGTAAAACGGGCCGCCCGATGCGCTTTGATTGGCTGTACCGTTATTGTTCAATAATTCAGCCGGACGAAACAGAATGGTCTTGCTTTCGTTCGATTTGACCGCGATGCGGATGATCCCCGAAAAGTTCTGCCCCAAATCATAAATCCACTTTCCCTGTGCGTTTTGATACACTAAGGTTGCCGGAATCGAGGAATGAATCGTGAGAGGCGTAGCGCGCTGGGCGCTCAATGTTCCTGCATAATCGGTCAAGATTGCCTGCTGCCACGATGCATCGTTAAAGCCGGATTTTGTCCATCCTTCCTGAAACGAATTAGCGTCATAGTCTTCTCCTCCGTAGATGCTAGAGAAGGTAATGGGGCTTTCCGTAGCTTTCCATGAAGCGTCCGATACGATTTCGCCGGTTGAACCATCGGCATATTCGATATGCAGGTGCAGTTTCATTTTAGGCGCTCCGTGCGAAATAATCAATTTCAGATAACGGTAGAACGGGATATTGTAAAAACCGTTCCCCAACATCACGCCTAAAACGTTTTCGCCGGCCGGCAAGCGTCCGGTAAGGTCGAAGGCAACGTACTGCGCCTGGTTATCATACTTTGTCCATCCTGCGTCCAGAAAATGATCGCCCACCTTTTCGCCGTTGAGGAAAAGGTCGAAATGTCCAAGTCCGGTCACGCAGGCTACCGCCCGCTTGACCGGTTTCGGTACGGTAAACGTTTTGCGTAACTGTGGCAATTTGTAAAAACCAATGCTTCGCTCGCCCATTGTCTTACGAATATTGTCGAAATCAAGTCGCGCCGGCACGGTATATTCTTCTTTGCGGTCTTTTTCCATGGCAATCCATACGGCTTTTCCCCAGTCGTTTGCGTTCGTCAGTCCCATTGTAAACGTCTGCGTCATACTCCATTCCGCCGGACGGTTCTTCTTATCCCAAGTGCGAACTTTCCAATAATAAACGGCAAATGATTGCAACGATTTCCCTGCAAAAGGAATCAACACCGACTTTGTCGAATTTATCTTACCGCTGTTCCATATGTTTCCTTTATCCTGTTCCAGCGCTTCGGGCGTATCCGACACCAAAATCTGATAAGCCGACTGAATAAAACCACGCTCTTCGGAATAGGTTTTCCAACTGAAACAGGGTTGTTGTATGTCGATTCCGACAGGATTTTCTTCCTG
>JAIRLS010000023.1 GCA_031259205.1 Bacteroidales bacterium
CAAGGCTACCGGAAACGATTGCTTGCGCGTTTGTTTTTACCGTACAACAAACGAAGACGAACAAAAAAAGAAAAAGCGCCTTTTTCATTGTTTTACTTTCTAAACACCTTATTTATGAAAGAGTTAATAACTCAAGTTTCATAAATGTACTCAACAAAGGTAATTTTTAATATTAAAAAAAACAATTTTATTCGCTTTTACCATGAAAAAATCGAGTTATCTCAGATAAGTTGTCCCGCTTTTGCGACACAAAAAAAAACCTGAGATGGCGCTACACGCCGTCAGGTTTCTTTTTTCGTTCATCTATCTTCCGGTTTTCCGCTATACCATATTAACGCTCAGCCCCAAGCCTCTCATCTCGTGCAGCAGCACGTTGAATGATTCAGGTACGCCGGCAGTGGGCATGGGATCGCCTTTTACTATGGCTTCGTAGGTTTTGGCGCGTCCTATTACGTCGTCGGATTTCACGGTAATGATTTCCTGCAGGATATTGGCTGCTCCAAAAGCTTCGAGCGCCCATACTTCCATTTCTCCGAAGCGTTGCCCGCCGAATTGCGCTTTTCCGCCCAACGGTTGTTGGGTGATGAGCGAATAGGGGCCTATGGAACGTGCGTGCATCTTGTCGTCCACCATGTGTCCAAGTTTCAGCATGTAGATGACGCCGACTGTGGCCGGCTGGTCGAAGCGTTCTCCCGTGCCTCCGTCGTAGAGATAGCTGCATCCGAAGCGCGGCAGGTCGGCTTTGTCTGTCCATTCGTTGATGTCGTCCAGTGTAGCGCCGTCGAATATGGGGGTGGAAAATTTTACGCCGAGTTTTTCGCCTGCCCATCCCAGTACGGTTTCGTATATTTGTCCGAGGTTCATGCGTGAAGGAACGCCCAAGGGGTTCAGCACAATATCTACCGGTGTTCCGTCTGCGAGGAACGGCATGTCTTCCGCACGTGCAATTTTTGAAACAATACCTTTATTACCGTGGCGTCCGGCCAGCTTGTCACCCACTTTTACCTTGCGTTTCTTGGCGATGTACACTTTTGCAAGTTGAATGATTCCGGCAGGAAGTTCATCGCCGATAGTGACGTTGTACTTTTTGCGTTTGTACACGGCTTCGACGTCTTTGTATCTAAGCATGTAATTGTGGAGCAGTTCCTTGATGGAGTCGTTCCTTGTCTTGTCCGACGTCCATCTGCCGGGATTGACATTTGTGAAGTCGATATCCATCAACAGTTTGGAGGTGAATTTCGTTCCCTTGGGTATGATTTCCACATTGTAGTAATCCTTTACTCCTTGCGAAGTTTTGGTGTTGAGCAGCGTCATCAGTTTGTCAACCAGAAGGCTTTTCAATTCGTCTGCCTGTTGTGCAAATTCGTCGTCAATTTTCTGAAGGATGGATTTTTCGCTGGATTTGGCTTTTTTGTCTTTTATGCTGCGCGAAAAGAGTTTTTTATCTACTACTACGCCGAACAGCGACGGGGGAGCTTTGAGGGATGCGTCTTTCACGTCGCCGGCTTTGTCGCCGAAGATAGCGCGAAGCAGTTTTTCTTCGGGCGATGGATCCGATTCGCCTTTTGGAGTGATTTTGCCTATCAGTATGTCTCCCGGTTCCACGTGTGCACCGATTCGGATAAGGCCGTTTTCGTCGAGGTTGCGGGTGGCTTCTTCGCTCACGTTGGGAATATCGGAGGTCAATTCTTCCAAGCCGCGTTTGGTATCGCGGACTTCCAACAGATATTCGTCGATGTGCAGCGAAGTGAACAGGTCCTGGCTGACAACTTTCTCATTGATAACGATAGCGTCTTCGAAATTGTAGCCTTTCCACGGCATGAACGCCACTTTGAGGTTTTTGCCCAGCGCCAGTTCGCCGTTGTCGGTCGAGTAGCCTTCGGTAAGGATCTGGCCTTTTTGCACGTGTTCGCCCTTTTTCACAATCGGGCGCATGTTCATGCAGGTGTTTTGATTCGTTTTGGTGAATTTGGCGAGTCTGTACACTTTCAGTTCATCGTCGAAACTCATGAATTTTTCGTCCGGCGTGTAATCGTAACGGATTGCGATATGGCGTGCGTCAACCGATTCCACGATGCCGTCCTTTTCGGCTACTACCAGCAGGCGCGAGTCTTTGGCAACGGTATATTCGATACCTGTCCCCACGATAGGGGCTTGTGGTTTCAGCAGGGGTACTGCCTGCCGCATCATGTTCGACCCCATCAGTGCGCGGTTGGCGTCGTCGTGTTCGAGGAACGGGATGAGCGATGCGGCAATGGAGGATATCTGGTTGGGAGCTACGTCCATCAGGTTGATCTCGCTGGGCTCCAATACGGGATAGTCGGCGTCCAGACGGGATTTGATACGGGTTTCCAAAAAATGTCCTTCATCGTCCAGCGTGATGCCTGCCTGTGCGATTTTCTGTCCTTCTTCTTCTTCGGCGCTTAGCGATACGATGCCGTCTTTGCTTAAATCGACAACGCCATCGTTTACCTTGCGGTAAGGGGTTTCGATAAAGCCCAGATGGTTGATTTTGGCAAATACGCAGAGTGAAGAGATCAAGCCGATGTTAGGGCCTTCGGGCGTTTCTATCGGGCAAAGTCTTCCGTAGTGGGTAAAATGAACGTCGCGTACTTCAAAACCGGCTCTTTCTCTGGTAAGACCGCCCGGACCGAGCGCAGAAAGACGCCTTTTATTGGTAATTTCGGCCAGCGGGTTGGTCTGATCCATGAATTGCGACAGTGCATTGGTGCCGAAGAAAGAATTGATCACCGACGACAATGTTTTGGAATTGATCAGGTCAATGGGAGTAAATACTTCATTGTCGCGAACATTCATACGTTCGCGTATGGTGCGCGACATGCGTGCGAGGCCTACGCTGAACTGTCCTGCCAATTGTTCGCCTACCGTGCGGACGCGGCGGTTGCTCAAATGATCGATATCGTCCACATCGGCTTTTGAATTGATCAGTTGAATCAGGTATTTGATGATTTCAATGATGTCTTCGCGTGTTAATATCTTTGTTTCCGCAGGCGTGTTGAGTTGCAGTTTTTTATTGATGCGGTAACGTCCTACATCGCCCAGATCGTAACGCTTGTCGGAGAAGAAGAGTTTGTCGATCACATCCCGTGCGGTGGCTTCGTCCGGCGGTTCGGAACTGCGCAATTGCCTGTATATGTGCAACACGGCTTCTTTCTCGGAGTTACATGCGTCTTTTTGCAGGGTGTTGTAGATGATGGCATAATCGGTGCTGTTGTTTCCTTCTTTGTGGAGGAGAATGGTTTCGGCGCCCGAATTGATGATCATGTCTAAGTGTTCCTTTTCAAGGACGGTTTCGCGGTCGATAATGACTTCGTTGCGTTCGATGGATACCACTTCGCCGGTGTCTTCATCCACGAAATCCTCCACCCATGTTTTCAACACGCGGGCAGCCAGTTTTCTTCCCACAACTTTGCCGATAGTGGCTTTTGAAACTTTCATTTCATCCGCCAGATCGAAAATAGCGAGGATGTCCTTGTCGTTTTCGTAACCGATAGCGCGGAGTAGCGTTGTTACGGGAAGTTTCTTTTTACGGTCGATGTAGGCGTACATCACGTTATTGATGTCGGTGGCAAACTCAATCCACGAACCTTTGAACGGAATGATGCGCGCCGAGTACAGTTTGGTGCCGTTCGCATGGATGCTCTGCCCGAAAAACACGCCCGGAGAGCGGTGCAACTGGGAAACCACTACACGCTCGGCTCCGTTGATAACGAATGAACCCCTCGGCGTCATGTAGGGTACTGTTCCCAAGTACACGTCCTGAATAACAGTATCGAAATCCTCATGTTCGGGATCGGTACAAAAAAGTTTTAGCTTGGCTTTCAGCGGCACACTGTATGTCAATCCCCGTTCGATACATTCTTCAATGGTATATCGAGGAGGATCTATGTAGTAATCAATAAATTCCAACACAAAATTGTTCCGTGTGTCCGAGATCGGAAAATTTTCTTGAAAAACCTTGTACAACCCTTCCCCTTTACGGTTTTCGGGCGTGGTATCAATTTGGAAAAAATCGAAAAAAGACTTTAATTGTATTTCCAGAAAATCCGGGTACTCAAATGGATTTTGAATAGAAGAAAAATTAACCCGTTCTGTTTTATTTACTGACATATTATGGAAAGATTTAACTTAAAACCAGCTGACCTTTTAACCCGATATACACAAAAAATAAATGTATATCAGCATTTTAAACACTCTATAATACCCCAAAATTTTATTTTTCGGG
The DNA here is from genome assembly GCA_031259205.1 of Bacteroidales bacterium. Classification (GTDB taxonomy): domain Bacteria; phylum Bacteroidota; class Bacteroidia; order Bacteroidales; family UBA4181; genus JAIRLS01. The sequence continues at coordinate 4,247 of JAIRLS010000023.1, forward strand.
TGGGCAAAGGTACGGCAATTTTTATTAAAAAACAATATAGCAAAAAAATAATTTCTTTTTCGGGTTAATTCTTTTATTGAGGCGCTATGGGTCAGTGGATTGTTCCATCCGTGTTTTGTTTCCCGCTTTCTTCCTGTAAGGCACGAAGGCACGAATGTAGAGGCGAAAGGCTTTCTCCCGAAGGCGCTGGGGACATTACCCGTCAATTTGTTGGAGATTGCGCATCTTCCGGGAACTTTTCGCCTGTAATGCTCCCAAATGATTGCCATTCGGGAGCATTACATGACATTCCGTCAGAGATGGTTTACATTACATCAATAAAGCTCATAGACTGTACACATTCTTGCATCATAACATTGATGGAAGTTTTCGTTCTTTCATACCATAGCGGAGGTCGGAAAAATTGTTTTTCATAGCGCCTCAAAACGCGAACTCTTCAAGTGAGTAAAAAAGTGAGATTAAAAGATTTAGCCTCGCTGTCAGGGTGTATGTAAAAACTTTTTCCATTTCACAGGTTTGGAAATTTTGTCAAATTTATTTAATTTTGTCGTTCGGCATACCCTATGAAATCACTCGGAAGTCATATTATTACTGTCTTTTTGCTGTTGCTCCGGTCGAATCTTTTCGCGCAGGAGCAGTGTCCGATAGATACTAGAGCTTTCGATGCCGGTGAGGAACTGAAATACAACGCATACTACAATTGGGGATTTATCTGGCTACACGCCGGCGAAGCGGAATTTAGCGTGAAGGACAAACAATACAACGGGCGGAAGGTGTTGCACCTGAAAGCCTACGGAACTACGTACAAGTCCTACGACTGGATTTTCACCGTGCGGGAAAAATACCAGTCGTATATCGATCCTGAAACCCTGATGCCGCTTTGGTATGAACGCGACGTGAAGGAAGGCTCTTACACGGCTTTTGAGAATTATATTTTCGATTATCCCAACCGGCGGATCAACACCTATGTGCAGAAGCGCGACCGGCCGGGCGTAAACGGGACGCTGGAACTCACGCCTTGCCTGCTGGATGTGATGACCGCGATCTACTACTTTCGTAGCGTCGATTTCAACCGTTACCAAACAGGCGACCAAATCCCCATCCACATGATTCTCGACAGCCATGCCTACCATCTGTACATCCGGTATTTGGGCAAGGAAACCGTCAAGACGCGCAATAAAACCCCGTACAGATGTATCAAGTGCGCCATCCAACTGGTGGAAGGGACGATGTTCAAAGGCGACGAGGACGCCGTAGTATGGGTAACCGACGACGCCAACAGGATACCGGTGGTCGTGGAAGCGCAAATCGTTGTAGGATCCGTAAAAGCCATCCTGACGGAAGCAAAAGGACTGAAACAGCGAACAGCGAACAGCGATAACCAATAAATTATAATATATGCTATGACCGAGGATTTTTTACATTATATCTGGCAGCAGCAGTTGTTTTTCCGGGAGGATATCCGTACTGCCGACGGGGAGCCGGTATGCGTGGAACGGCCGGGAATACGCAACGCCAACGCAGGGGCCGACTTTACGGATGCACGCATCAAAATAGGCGACACGCTGTGGGCAGGCTGTGTCGAAATCCACATTCGTTCGTCCGACTGGGAAAAGCACGGCCACCATACCGACGCCGCATTCAATAACGTGATTCTTCACGTGGTTTATCAGCACGACGCCGATGTTTACAATATTTCCCGAATGAAAATACCGGAAATAACGCTCCATTTCGACAAGCGGTATTACGAGAACTATCTCAGCCTCGCCGACAGCCGCGAAACGATCGCCTGCAAGGACAAAACCGGCATGATAGACGCCTTTAGCCGCATAAAATGGATAGAAAGACTGGCCATAGAAAGACTTGAACACAAATCGGAAGCCGTTCGGCAAATTTACCGGTCAACCGGCAACGACTGGATGGAAACGTCGTACCGGCAACTGGCGCGGAATTTCGGATTCGGCCTGAATGCCCTGCCGTTCGAATCATTGGCGAAATCACTGCCTTTACGCCTGCTGCTGAAACATCAAGACCGTTTGCACCAGCTGGAAGCGTTACTGTTCGGGCAAGCCGGCATGTTGAACGACGAAATGCCCGACAACGAATATCATACCTCCCTGCGTAAAGAATATCTATTCCTGCGTCAAAAATACGGCCTCTCACCTGTCGAGCCTTTTTTATGGAAATTCTTGCGGCTGCGCCCCGTTAATTTCCCCACCATCCGCATTGCACAATTTGCCGCCCTGATACACCGCAGCGAACATCTTTTCTCACAAATCATCCGTCCCAAAGACCTCCGGACGCTGGAACAGATGTTCAAACCGGAAGTTTCGCCATTTTGGGAGAATCATTATGTTTTCGGAAAAACGTCGGAAAAACGGAAAAAAAGCTTCGGAAGCGCCGCCTTCCTGTCCGTCATGATCAACACGGTGGCGCCCCTGCTGTTTGTGTACGGGAAAGAACACGACGAAGAAAAGGAATACCTGCGCGCCGTCGAACTGCTCGAACAACTGCCCGCCGAGAAAAACAGCATCCTGTCGCAATGGGCGTCGCTGGGTTTCGACAACCCCAATGCCTTTACGTCGCAGGCGCTTCTCCACCTGAAAAACGAATACTGCAATACCCGGCGCTGCCTGCACTGCACATTCGGAAACGCTATCGTAGGAAAAAACCTCCCCGCCAAATGAATCGCCTGCAAAAACTGAGCATGGAGGAACTGCACCGGAAAACTCCCGAAGAAATCCGCCTGTCGGACAAGATACCGGTGGTCGTAGTGTCGGACAACATCCGCAGCCTGCACAACATAGGCTCGATATTCCGTACCTGCGACGCCTTTTTGGTAACCTCTCTCCTGCTGTGCGGCATTTCGGCAACGCCTCCCCACAGGGAGATTCACAAATCGGCGCTGGGAGCGGAAGATACGGTGGACTGGCAGTATTTTCCCGACACTTTGCAGGCCGTAGAACACCTTAAAACGAAAGGATACTCGCTATGGGGCATAGAACAGACACGCAACAGCACCTCGCTGGAAAATTTCCGGATCAAACAGGGGGCGCGTTATGCCTTTATCTTCGGAAATGAAGTACGGGGAATCGCACAGGAAGTCATTAACTGTTGCGAGGGCTGCCTCGAAATCCCCCAATTCGGCGCGAAACACTCTTTCAACGTGTCGGTCTGCGCCGGCATCGTGTTGTGGGAATGTTACAGGCAGATCCTTGCAGGCTTTTGAGGCCGAGAAAATAAATTTTGTATTGAACAAAAAAAGCTGTAGTTTTGGCGTAGTTTTGAAAAGAATCCGTTTCATGAAAACAAAGAGTCAAATAATAAGTCGCTTAAGGGGATGGCTGCCGGCAGCCGTCCTCCTGTTACCTGCTCCCGCGCTCGTGTCTGCACAGGAGTTGCGGTGCAACATCCAGTTGGTAACCACCCAGATTCAGGGATCGAACAAGAGCGTGACCGATGCGTTGCAAACCGCCCTTTTCGAATTTGTCAATTCAAGAGTGTGGACCAACAACACTTTTACTCCCGAAGAACGCATCGAATGTAACATGATGCTCAACATCAAAAGCATGACGGGCAACAGTTTCAGCGGGTCCTTGCAGGTACAGTCGCGCCGTCCGGTGTTCAATTCGGTGTACAGCACCACGATGCTCAATTTTCAGGATGAGAACGTAAAATTCAACTATGTGGAAGGCGAACCGCTGGAGTATAGCGAAACTTCTTTTCAGTCGAACCTTACCTCCATTATCGCCTTCTATGTGTACATCATTCTGGGAATGGACTACGATTCGTTTTCGCTCAACGGCGGTACTCCCTACTTTCGTAAAGCGGAAACCATCGTCACCCATGCGCAGCAGTCGGGTGAAAAGGGATGGCGTGCCAACGAAGGCTCCAACAGCAGCCGCAACCGCTACTGGATAGCCCAGAACTTTCTGGACGACCGCTATCGCAACGTGCGCGAGTTCAGTTACAAATACTACCGTCAAGGACTGGACAGGATGAACAGCAAACCCAACGACGTACGCAGGGAGATCGCGGAATACATGCAACTTTTGCAGGAAGTATACCGTCGCAAGCCTGACCCGTACATGTCGCTGCTGCAAATCACCTTTGACGCGAAATCGAACGAATGGGTGGAAATTTTCAGCAATTCTCCGGCAGAAGAAAAAAGCAGGGTAGTGAAAATCCTGAAAGAGATAGACCCGTCGAACATATCAAAATACGATAATATATAATCCCTCCGTGTTGTCGTTAGCCAAATCCCTTTTTGTCCTCCTGTTTCTCCTGCCGGCAGCAGGCGTGATTGCACAATCGCGGCAGACGCTGGAAGAGCAGCGCAAGAAAACCCTGAATGAAATAGACGAAATCAACGGTTTCCTGAAAGAAACACAGCAAACCCAAAAAGAATCGCTGAATAAAATCATCCTGCTGAACAGCCAAATCAAACAATACACCCTGCTGATCAGCAACACGGAAAAAGAAATAAAACTTGCCGGACGCCAAATCGACGAAACCCTGCTTCAAGTGAAAAAACTGAGCAACGAAGTGGAGAAACTGAAAGACGAATATGCCCAAATGGTGTTCCATGCCTACAAAAACAAAGGGAAATACGATAAATTAGTCTATATCCTTTCGGCAAAAGATTTTAACGAAGCCTACCGTCGGATGAAATACTTTCAGCAATACAGCCAGTTTCGCGCCAAACAGGTATCCGAAATTACCGAAAGCCGGCAACAACTGGACGCCGTCATCAAAAAACTGGCGCAACAAAAAGCCCAAAAAGAAAAGCTGATGACAACGCAACAGAAAGAATTCCGCCAGTTGGAAGCGGTAAAAGGAGAACAGAACGAAGCCATCGAACGGCTGAAATCGCAGGAAAAGAAACTAAGGCAACAGATAGCGGAAAAACAGCGAGAAGCCCAAAAACTTCAGCAAACCATCAACAGGATGATCGCCGCCGAAGTCAAAAAAAACAAAGGCGCCGCCAAAACGCTGTACGACAGACTCACCCCCTCCGAACGGCTGGTTTCCGATAATTTTAACGACAACAAAGGACTGCTCCCATGGCCTACGGAAAGAGGCATCATCACCGGCTTTTTCGGCGTCAACTCCGACCCGCTGTACAAAGACATCAAAATCAACAACAGCGGCATAGATATTACCACTGTCGGAAACTCCGAAGTACGGGCTATTTTTGAAGGAGTGGTCACCATGATCTCGCGCATTCACGGCGGAAATATCGCCATCATGATTCGCCACGGCAATTTTATTAGCGTTTACGCCAATCTGGTGGATATTTCCGTCAAACAGGGCGACAACGTGAAGGCAAAAACCGTCATCGGAAGGGTTTACACCGAAAAAGGCATGAAAACATCCATCCTGCATTTCGAAATATGGGAAGAAACCAACAATATGGACCCCGAACTGTGGCTGGTGAAAAAATAAGCCTGCCCGTTTCCGGCAATGCCCATTCGGGTATGATTCATTTGCGAGGGAAACACTCAAAATAAAAGCACGAAGGCACGAATGTAGAGACGCACGGCGTGCGTCTGAAAAGCCATCCACTTTGGAGAATGCGGAACGTCCTGAAAGGGACTTTTGGGATGGATGGGAAAAAAGCGTGAACAAAGCTTCATCCTCAAAGGGTACGAAGGGAGAGGGTCTGAACTGTGATTTATGTGATTTGAGTGATTTTTATGAGCGTCCCTGCGGGACTTTTTTTAACCACGAAGGGCACGAAGTAACACAAAGGCCTGACGGAAGAGAAGAGGCGAAGGCGGAAAAAACAGTTCACAGATGAAGACAAAAAAAGAATGAACCAAGACAGGAATTATTTTTGAAATACGAAAATCGCATGAACAAAACAGGTTAAAACGCAAGACGAGAAAGCCCGCAGACAGATACGGATTTTAACGATTTACAGGAAGTGCAGACACAAAAAGCACCCTCTGATTCGTAGAAGCCACCAATCACAGACTGTTCCCGTCTTGCAACCTGTACTACC
>JAIRLS010000027.1 GCA_031259205.1 Bacteroidales bacterium
TCGCAAGTCCCAACAGTGAAAAATTATATTCGTCCTTCACTGCCAAAACTGCTTGATTTTTAATTTTATCCGGCAACGTATCGGTAAAGTTTGTCTGATTAAGCAAATATTGTTCGTAACTTTTATTTTCAATAGAACATTTTTTGTCCAGCCGAATTTCCGCGTGGAACGAATGTAAAATTCGCGTTCGAGGTTGTCTTTGCATTTATTCATAATCACGAGGTGTTTTGCCCAGCTAATTTCTCTAACCAATGGATAGAGATTTGCAACTTCATGGTATTCAGTATAAAACTTTGCCATAAACCACAAGTTAGGCGTTGAAAAACCGCCTGCACCCGGAAATTCCGCCTGCAATTCACGCGACAAAGCAGGGACAATGGATTTACCCCAACTTTCTGCCTGTTTTTCGGCGATGGACTTGCCGATTTCCAAGTAAAGATTGATTAACTGCACATTAACCGCTTTCATTGCTTCGTATTGTGCCTGACGAACCTTCTGCTTGATCTCTGTAATAAATTCGCTTTGTATTTTGGATAAATTATTCATATCAAATCTATTTTAATTTGCGGTGCAAAGTTAGAATTGCAGGAGTGTCAAAAAGCAATGTTTCTGCTTCTTGCGGAATGATAACAGTTTTTTTCGTTTCGGAGGAAAAAAATCTTTGTGATTGTTGTGCCTTTGTTACATTTTTTTTCGCAATGTCAGCATATTTTCTCATCATTTCAATACCAATAAAGTTTCTATTTGTCGCTATTGCAGCGACAGCAGTTGTGCCACTGCCGAGGAATGGGTCGAGTACAATATCCCCCTCATCTGTATATAAGCGGATTACGCGATATGCCAACTCTTTGGGAAACATAGCAGGGTGTTCTTTGTTTATTCTGACACTTGGTATTTCCCAAATTTGTCTATACCCCCACTCTTTCCATTCGTTGGCTGTCAATCTTTCTCGATTAACGGTATATTCTCCGGGTTTCCAAAAAATATATAAATCTTCCGTTTCGCTTACACTTTTTAGAGTGTTTGTTGTCCATTTGCAATTTGCCCAAGCAGGGTCTTTCTTCCAAATGCGTTTATCATAAAGGAATAACCCTGCATCATAGGCATATTGTTCGATATTACCTCCGACAAGTTTAATATGTGTTCCAACCGCGTATTTTCCTCCTCGAATATTATTCCCGTTCATTCTTCTGTCGATAGTCTGTTCGCTGCAATTAAGTGCGGCAGCAATTTGTTGTCTATTGTAATTTGGAAATTCCGATTGAACTTTCAGAATCATCTCTTTTGTTACATCACACTTTCTATTTGAGGGATTCATTCCCATAATACGAGGCATATTTTCATCTTGGAAAGAGATAATATCAGCAATATTTATGACAAGAAAGCCACCGGGCTTTAATATATCATAATGCAAAGAAATAACTTTTTTTAATAACTCTTGCCAAGAATCATAAGTGGCATCTTTCTCATAATCTTTTCCCAAAAAATAGGGTGGCGACCAAAAAGATAACGCTACTGAATCAGGCGCTATCTGTTTCATCAACGAAACAGAATCACCGCAATAAACTGTATTTATAGTCAAAGTTTCCATATCAAACAAAGATTTCATTTATACGCCAAGTATCAATACTTTTTAGAATATCAAATGATACTCTTGAACGAATTTTCCGTATATCCTTTTTCTTGTCATCTTTGCCGGGGAAAAAGAGTCCGGGATACGTTTGTAAATAATTCGGATTTTGTGTTAGCAATAAACCATTTGGAATACAGGCAATTTTAATTTTTTCAAGAGGTTGCCCTATTGTTTCAATACCGTTATTGACCATTTTATATACAGGTTTAATGACAAATGTTACTAATGGTGCAATGGTATTGTCGCTCAAAACATAAATTGGGGATAAAGAACAAAGAAAATTGTGCGATGCTAATTTTCCTTTTGCAACAATCGGTTCGTTCAAAACGCCATCGTCAATTTTGTTCCATACACCTGAACCTGATACCTGATAAGGCGACATCACTGCGTGATTGAAGTCATCGCGTGGTCCGGCAGATTTTATATCAATAAAAACCCAAACAGAATCTGTGATGTGAAGGGTTTGTTTAATCCGTTCACTTGAAATGATACATCTATCGTCAGAGCCCGAAGGTAAGCCCGAATCCTTAATGGAAAAATTAGAGGCAAAGTATCGTGATAATTTATTACCAAATATTTGTTCGCCAACTTCAATCCAAGGATATTGGTCTCCAACAGGCGACCTGCCTCTGTCAAGCGGTGTATAATTTTTCCAAAATGAGTATAGATAGGACGCTTCGTCGTAATCTCTTTTTATTTCAGGCAGTTGCAAATCAATGAAATGCAAAATTTCATTCATTACAAATTGTTCTATACCAATAAGACAATTCGGATTGTTTTTGTAATAATCAACTGAATTTTGATATGAAGCGTACTGCTCATTGATAAATTGTTTAAACATATCTGTTATTTTTTAGTTTTAAATTTAATTCCAAGTATTTTATATGCTTTTTGCAAGCATCCACGAACAAAATTCGTCTTTATCCGTTTTGAGCAATTTTGCAATAATAACAATTTGTTCACGCCTTGCCTTTCTCTCGCCTTTTTCGATTTTGCAATAGGTGGCAGTATCAATTTCTAACGCGGCTGCTAACTGACGTTGTGGCATTTGCAGTTCTTTGCGTAACTGTTTAATCCGTTCTGTAAATATCATAACATTCTGTGTTTACATCTTGACAATTTTTTGCAAAGGTATGCTTTTTTATAATATACCACACATGCGGTTGGAAAATATTTATAAGTCATTTCCCGACTTGCGCCGTTCGACGGCGTATTCGGTAATCAAAATGGCGGTCTTGGCAAGCAAGCAGGCCGATAAGCATAATCAGACCCGTCTGCAAGTAAATGTTGTTTTCAAGCCCCATTATTTCGGCAAACAAAAAGCTGCCCGCCAAACCTGTGGGAATACTTAGCAGTACGGCGAACGGGATGAGGAAACTTTCGTAGAGCGCGCTCAAGATGAGGTATACCATCAGCAGGCAAATGCCGAAAATGACGACGATTACACCGGATTGCTGATTTTCTTCACGGGTAATGCCGCCAAAGTCGTAGCCGTAGCCGACGGGCAGGGCTTCCGCTGCGGTTTCCTTCACGGCGTTGATAGCATCGCCCGTGCTGTATCCATCCGCCGGAGAAGCGCTTACGCCGATAGCGCCGTACATGTTGAAGCGTTTCAGGGATTCGGCGCCATATACCTTTGTCAGAGTGACGAACTGGCTTAGCGGCGCCATTTCACCGCTGTTCAGCCGCACGAACGTGTTGTCAAGCGAAGCCTCGTTTGCGCGGTATTCGGGGGCTGCCTGAACCATTACGCGGTATATTTTTGAAAAACGGTTAAAGTTCGAGGCGTATATCCCACCATAGTATCCGCCAAGCGTTGAAAGCACGTTTTCCGGCGAAATACCTGCACGAAGACATTTGGCGGCATCGACTTCCACCTGCCACTGCGGAAATTTGACGTCGAATCCCGTATAAGCCCTTTCGATTTCGGGACGGCGGTTCAACGCTTCGATATACTGTTGCGTTATGCCGAAAAAGGTATTGACGTCGCCGCCTGTTTTATCCTGAATATTTATGTCAAGCGAATTACCCATTCCGTAACCGGGAATCATACCCGACGACATGACAAAAACGGAAGCGTCCTTTATGTCCGCCGTCAGGTCATAAATCCGGTTAATGACCGATTGAATATGGTCGTTCCTGTCCGGGCGTTCTTCCCACGGCTTCAGCGGGATGGACAGCGACCCCGTCATGCTTCCCTCGCCCGAAACCATGCTGTAACCGGTAGTTGTCGCCATGTGTGCTATCTGCGGAATATCTTTTATCCGCTGCCGTATTCGTTCCATAATTTCGTCGGTAGTTTGAAGCGAATTGCCGGGGGCGGTGGTAACGCTTACAAACACAACGCCCTGGTCTTCTTCGGGAACAAGGCTTGTTTTGGTCGTGTTCATCAGGATAACGAGCAGTACGACCGACGCACCGATAACCGACCACACGAGCCATTTGCGTTTGATAAAAAACGATGTGCCTTTCCCATACTTCCTTGCCATTATGCCGAATGCGGCGTTGAACGATTTACGGAAGCGTGCGGCAAAGTTGCTTTTCCCGCCGCCGGCTTCATTCAGGTAGGGTCGCAGTAGCAGGGCACACAAAGCAGGGCTTAGCGTCAGGGCGTTGACAGCCGAAATGCCCACGGCAACCGCCATTGTCAAACCGAACTGCGTGTAAAACGTTCCCGATGTTCCACCCATAAACGATACGGGGACAAATACCGCCATGAAAACCAGCGAGGAAGAAATAACAGCGTTGCTGATGCCTTTCATGGCGTCGATGCTTGCCGTGTAGGGAGAACGGTAGCCCGCGTCGAAACGCGCCTGCACCGCTTCGACCACGATAATGGCGTCGTCCACCACCGTGCCGATAACCAGAACGAGGGCAAACAGCGTAATCAGGTTGATGCTGAAACCCGCCAGCAGCATAAAGGCGAACGTGCCGACCAGCGACACCGCAACGCCTACCAGCGGGATAAGGGTGGAACGAATGTCCTGCAGGAACAGGTATACCACGAGTATAACCAGCAGGATGGCTTCCAGCAGCGTCCTGACCACTCCGTTGATAGCGGCAAACAGGAAGTTGTTGCTGCTCATAAGCTGCTCGATGGCTATTCCTTTGGGAAGATTTTCGGAGGCTTCCGCCAGAAAAGCGTCGATTTCCTGATTGACGGTCGTCGCATTGGAGCCTGCCGTCTGAAACACCATGCACGTGATTCCGGGGTGTCCGTCAAGTGTTCCGCGATAAGCGTAGCTGTCCTGTCCCAACTCCACGCGGGCGATGTCTTTCAACTTTAATACCTCGCCGTTGTCGTCGCTTCGGATAACGATTTCGCCAAATTCTTCGGGAGTGGTCATACGTCCCCTGTATTTCATGGTGTACTGCCGCGTTTCCATTGTGTTTTCGCCGAATGTGCCGGTGGCGGCTTCGATGTTTTGCGCTGCCAGCGTCGTGCGTATATCTTCCGGGATAAGCCTGTACTGAGCCATTACGTCGGGTTTCAGCCAGATGCGCATCGAATAGGTGTTGCTGTACGACTGCACTTCGCCAACGCCCGATATGCGGAGTATTTCGGGACGCAGGTTGATGTAAAAATAGTTGGCAAGGAAATTTTCGTCGTGGGAATCGTCGGGGCTGTAAACCGAAAAGATTTGCAGCGAGCTGGTTTGCCGCTTGGCGACGCTGACGCCCACCTGCGTTACCTCGGCAGGCAGCTGTCCGACAGCCCTCGATACGCGATTCTGCACGTTTACGGCGGCCCATGGAACGAATTGAAACGGTCTTTCCCCGAAAGATTTTCCGGAAGTCGTAAAACAATTATGGAAACAATAACACCTCATCCTGTCTAATAAAACGAAAATAACGAAACTCGTTTTGATTTTTTCTCACCGGTAAGCTGACAGGCGGCGAAACTTCTGTCAGTGTTGAAATTGAAAGAACTTTCGATAAATTGACACTCTATTTGCATTGTGGTATGAAAATATTTCTTACTTTTGTCCTCACAAGTCAGACGTACAATATGATCTTTTCCATATTGTCCTGATCTTAAATAAATGATTTTATCCGATTTTAATTTTTTAATTTTATAAACATGAGTACTTTAA
>JAIRLS010000052.1 GCA_031259205.1 Bacteroidales bacterium
AAACGATATAGCGATGATGACATTTGGTGTATGGATAGAGGTCTTGGTCTGTTTGCGGGATTGAATGTATTACCGAAAACAGCCTGGTTGAGTTCTTATTCCAGCAGGGTGACTACCGATATGAATACCTTTTTTTTGAAATCATTGCATAGAATATGGATAGAACACGGATTGCTGTCAGATACTGTCAATCTTGACTTTACCACCATACCCTATTGGGGAGAGGATACTCATCTGGAAAACAACTGGAGTGGTAAAAGAGGCAGGGCGCTTTCGAGTATGCTCTCCGTGTTGGCACAGGATCCCGACAGTGGAATTATTGATTACGGAGGATGTAATGTCCTTCACAAAAATGAATCGGCAGTAATTCTTGAATATCTGGACTTTTATAAACAGACCGGCTCCGAAAAGCAAACGCTAAACTATCTTGTTTTTGACAGTAAATTTACAAACTACGAAAATCTTTCCAAATTAGACGAGAAACAAATTAAATTTATTACCATTCGTCGAAGAGGAGAAAAGATACTCGAAAACATTTCTAAAAACAACTCTTACAAAACAATAAGGGTGGAAGCCTGCGGAATGAAAAAACGTACATTAAAAGTACGTGATGAAACTGTATCGCTAACCGGATATCGGGACAGTAAAACCGGTAAAACTAAATCAATCAGACAAATAATTATAACCGGACACGGAAAAATAAAACCGGCTTTAATCATAACCAATGATTTTGAAATATCGCTTGAAAAAGTGGTGCGAAAATATGCTCGCAGGTGGCTTGTGGAAAAAGGGATTGCCGAACAAATTGATTTTTTTCACCTTAACAGAATCTCTTCTTCTATGGTTATTAAGGTCGATTTCGACTTGATTATGACGATATTAGCTCATAATATATACCGATTGTTTGCAATGAAACTGGGGCGATATGAACATCTTTGCGATGAAAGAATTTACGAAAAATTTATTGACAACAATGGTGATATTTCCATTGACCTCAATGATGATGCTATTAACGTCGAATTAAAAAAGAAAAGAGATTTACCGCAAATCATCGAATTGATGAAAAAGTTTGAACACTTAAATTTCCCTTGGTTGAAAAATAAAAAATTGATGTTTACCCCTGTAGCTTCTTCCTAATTTTAGGGTCGGGTTTTATACATGAAAATCTGTGAAAAAAACTTCGTGAAACTTCGTGCCCTTTGTGGTTAAAAAAGACGAAGTACGAAGTAAAAAACTTCTGTTGGTCGGTTAATTCTTTTTTTGAGGTGCTATTGGTCAGTGGACTGTTCCATCCGTGTTTTGTTTCCCACTTTCTTCCATCCTTCTTAAAAGTCCTTTCAGGACGTTCTGCATTCTCCAAAGCGGATGGCTTTCGCGCTTTCAGGCGCACGCCGTGCGCCTCTACATTCGTGTATTCGTGGAGGTCAGAAGAATTGTTTTTCATAGCACCTCAAAAAAAGAATTAACCTTTTTTTCCGACAGGATTTGTCAAAACCGGCTCTAAATTCCGGCTGAAATTTTCAGGTTGAAGGGCACGAAGTTTCACGAAGTTTTTTTACTTTGTGTCACTTGTGCGACTTCGTGGTTTTAGAAAAAAAAACTTTCGCGCTTTCGCGTTTTCGCGGAGGTCAGAAGAATTAAGTTATTTTTCATAGCACCTCAATAAAGGAATTAAGCATTTTTTTATTATCTTTGGCGCCACAATTTGTAAAATAATTTAATCCATGGCAAAATATATAGAAGAACAGCCTAATTTACACAATACCATTACCAATGGTACTGAAATTGTGGGCGATATTAATTCGAACGGCGATATCCGTCTGGATGGATCGTTGAAAGGGAATCTAACGGTGAAAGGGAAGGTCGTCATCGGCCCTACGGGGACGATGGAAGGCACTGTCGTTTGCAAAAATTCCGACATTTTCGGCAAAATGGAAGGCAAGTTAAAAGTGTCCGAACTGCTGGCATTAAAAAGTTCGGCCAACGTGAAGGGCGATATTGTGGCCAACAAACTGTCCATCGAACCGGGTTGCAAATTTACCGGTACATGCGTGATGGACTCGCCTGCCGAGAAACAGGAGAAAGTAGAGACACCCATCAAGACGGCATAAGCGTTTCCGCACTTCTGCCTGCTTCTGCGGTAATGCGCGACGTTTTCTCTCTGCGTTGTATGCTGTATGAGTTGTTGCCGCAACGGTTTCAGCAGCAAAAAAGGCAGCGTCAAAAGGCGAGGCTGCCTCTTTTGGAGAGTGATCCGAGTGTCAAAACTTGTGGATAACGCCAAGAGGAATACTTCCGGTAGCGCTAATGATACCGTTCATACCAACGTCGGATCCGGAATCAGTGTTTCCGCCCATCACGTCGCCCGACGGGACATTGTGTAAATGCCAAATCTTTTTTCATAGCGCCTCAAAACCGGTTGGGACGGGCTTTTTATCAGAATCTCGTTCCCCAGCTATACCGGCGGACGGGATCTCCTATCCGGTAGAGGATGACGATTTCCTGACTGCCTTTACTGAAAGTACGGACGGCATTGAAATTGTATTCATAGGCATAGCCGATAAACACGTTCCCCGCCCGGAATCCGATCATCATGGACGCAACGCTCGGCGTGCGGTAGGCCAACGCCAGCCATATATCCTCCTTGTAGGAGGTTTGAGCGGCAATTTCTGCCTGATAAACGCCGTTGGAGGTCATTTTGGCAAGAAGAGAGGGAGAAAAGGAGAATTTGTTGTTAAATTCAAAAGAAGTGCCCGCAAGCAGAAAATAGTGACGGTAGAGGACATAATTATAGTCAAATTCTCCGTAATTAATGGAACGCTGGAACAGATTGGAGGCCGTAAGCCCTACATAATAAGCCTTGTAACGGTATAAAATACCAAGTACTGCGTCGGGTACATAGGATAGATTGCCGAATCCTTCTGCCAACAGGGGTTCGAAATCGTTAAAATTCATTGATTTTGAATCGATGTTGATCTGTGACAGGGCTGCGGATAATCCGAACGACAATTGCGAAGTATGCGCGGTGTTGATGTCCACGTGGTAAGCATAGGAATATTGCAATCCTACGCGCCTTACCAAGCCGTTGCAGTCGTTGAAAATCAAACCGCCCATTCCGACTTTTCCGCTATTACCGTGTACGTATCTTCTTTTTTTCACTTTTGACTTCGACTGGAGAAAACGTCCGCTGACGCTGGCGCTGATGGTTTTCGGCCCGTTTTTCATTCCTATCAAATAGTCATGCACCGATACGCTCATTCTGATCCTTCCGTCCGCTCCGGCCAAAGCGGGGTTGATCACAAAGCCGTTGAGCATGTACTGACTATAAAGAGGAGATTGTTGCCCTGCGATGTTCCCTGCATGGAAGAACATCCCTGCGGCCAACAGATAAACCGTTGTTTTCCGTATACGTATCCGTTTTTGCGTCAGATTCTCTTTCTCCATGTTTACCTGATAATGGTTACATTACCTACGATAGGTTTCATGTCGCTTCTTAGCCGGATAACATAGACATAGGAATTGACAGGCAAGTATTTTCCGTTGTATTTCCCATCCCACGGTTCCGGATAACCTTTCTGCGAACGGTAAAGCAACATGCCCCAATTGGCTGAATATACTTCTACAACAACTTCGGGATATATGCTGCCGAGCGTATAGGGGGTAGCAGTGGAAGCCGGATCGCCCACCCGAATCTCCCAATAGTCGTTAGCGCCGTCGGCATTGGGTGAGAAGGCGTTGGGAATCTTCAAACAGGTGTTACTTCGATATCCTACTTCTACCCGCGCAGTGACGGTACAGTTTTGACGGTCGGTTACTTCCAGCACATACTGTCCGCCGGTTATTTCGTCCAATGTCGGCGAACTGTTGCTTATGCCCTGCCATTTGTACGCATAGGGAGCGACGCCGCCCGTAACATGGCTTCGGATGCTTCCGTCGGGTATTTCGGGACAGTAAGCGTCCTCTGTTTCAAAGCGGATATCAATAGCTTCGGGTTGGGTCAGGAGGAAGAGAGTGTCGATTCCGCACTGATTTTTATCGACTACCGTCACCGGATAGTGCCCTGCCCGCAAATGTTCGGCAACGGAAACATCGGACGCCATGTTTGACCAGTTATAGGAATAGGGGCTAACGCCGCCTGTTATCGTCATCCGGATAGAGCCGTCGTCGGATCCGGCACAAGTCGGATCCGAGGTGGTAGCCGTAAGTTGCATTTTCGGAGGTTGTCCAAGCAAAACGTCGGCAATGCCACTGCAATTAAACAGGTCGGTTACCGTTATCCGGTAATTTCCGGCAACGGCATGTTGGAGATCCAAGTCCTTCATGCTGCCGTCGTCCGAAATATATTGGCAGGCGTAAGGCGGCCGTCCGTTGGGTATGTCCAGTTCGATTTTTCCGGAATGACCGCCGTAGCAAGCCACTTGATAACCGTTGTAGTCGCTGGCGACCTTTGCGTTCACTGACAGGTTGCCGGGAGTATTGATACGGGCGACGGCAGTTGCCGTACAATTATTGTTGTCGGTGATGGTGACGGCATAATCGCCTTCGGACAAGCCGGTAATATCTTTGCCGGTTGCGCCTGTACTCCACAGGTAAGAATAGCCCGGGGTTCCGCCTGTCGGCTCAAGGGTGATGGAGCCGTCGCCTCCGGGGGTACAAGTGGGATCTTCGGTTTTGATATTGGCTTTGAGTTCAACAGGTTCCTTTATCTCAACGGTGAGCGTTTTCACGCATCCCGCCGTATCGGTAATAACAGGCCAGTAAATGCCGGCCGGCATACCGGTCTGGTTTTGCCATGTCGGATGGCTGATGTGAATGTCAAAGTCAGGCGTTTGCCACCGGTATCGGTAACCCGGAATACCTCCCGACGGCGACAGCGAAATAGCTCCGCTGGCCGTACCGTGACATGTCACATCCTGTACCACGACGTTAGGCTCAATAGCCGTCGGTTGCCGCAAAAGATACTGATTCCGAAGAACACAGCCGGTAGTGCCATAGGTGACGTCCAGAAAATAATTGCCTGCCGGCAGGTTATACTGGTTCCGGGCGGCCGGATTGATGACTTCTCCATCGGGGGTAGTCCACAGGAATTGATATTCGGAATAGTTTCCGAGAATATCAATTTCAATAGAGCCTGTTTTTTGTCCGTGACAGGTGATTTCAAAGCTATCTCGCGCGGGGATAGTTGCATTAACCTTTATTTCGGGCGGTTGCCGAAGCGTAAAAGTAAGAGGGACGTCACAATAACCGCTAGACCGTTTGTTCCGTATTTTCAATCCGTATAAACCGGCCGTCAACTGTGTCTGAATCGGAGAGCCTTGTTGTACCGGATTTCCCGAAGTCCATTCATATTCATAGGGGCCATAGCGTGTTCCGTAGCCTCCTGCAACGTTTTGGACTTCAATATGTCCTGTCGCGGAACCGTAACAATCGATTTCAAAGCCGCTTGGGTATATCAATACGGAAGTGTCGAAAGTAACGGGCGGAGGTTGCCGGATGAGTAACGGCGCCGTTTCGTACATGCAACCGGCCTCATCCACTACCGTCAGGTGATATTCTCCTTCCGACAGATTTTCCACTTTCATGCTTCCGAAAAGAAAAACGGTAGCTCCCGGCGCCGTATCGGTCTTTACAAGCTGATTCCCCTTCCACAAGGTATATATGACAATGTTTTGCACATTTATATTCGGATTGATGATACCATCTCCCGCGCCGTGACAGGATATGTTGTATTCATTCTCTTTTTCATCCTTCCCGTAACGGGACACATTCCAGTTGGGAAACAATTCGCTGCTGCCGGCGGCAGGCATAATCACCGTGAAGGAGGTATCGCAGGCGTTGGCGTCTTTGATGGTGATGTAGTAATTTCCCGCCCGTAACGATGTGGCGGCGGAATCTTCAAAAACGAAATATTCGGGACCGTCCCAGCGGTATTTGTAATCTCGCGTGCCGCCTGATACCTGCAATTCGATTTTACCTGTCGGGCCATTGCAGACAGGCTTGGTTACGACGGCAACAACCGCAATTTTCTGAGGCTCTTTCAGCGTGAGAGCTTTGGTAGCATGACATCCGTAAACTTTATTGGTGACCGTGACGCTATAGACGCCCGCTTTTAATTGATGAACGGAGTCGACGGAAGCTCCGGTATTCCACAGATAGTCGTAACCGAAGGTTTCCCATGCCCCTCGGAGGGAGCGGATATTGATTTTCCCTGTATTTTCACGGTTACAATTGATATTCCATCCGCCTGTATAGACGGAAGGTTGAAGGTCGAATTTCAGTTCGGGCGCAATGTGGGCTACAACGGTATCGCTTTCTCCTCTACACTTTTTCCCTGAAATATCGATCATGGGTATGAAAATATACCGAACTGTCTGCGCCTGTTCGTCCATATTCTTCAAACCGGTCTGGTCAATTTCATCCTGCCACTCGTATATGCCCGACGACGACACGTTCGTCACCGACGACACATCGTAATTTACGTCTAAATGGTATTTCATGATACCGGATATGTCACGGTTTGGAGTTGCCAGCCGAAGGGTAGTGCCTTCATTGTAGCAGATAGAGTCGTTCCCGCTGAATGTCGGCGACAGGACGGGAATCGGATTGACTGTTATGTTGATCGCCACACTGTCATTGGTTTCCGTACATATCTGTCCCGACGTTGTAATGGTAATTTTCGGATCGAAAATGTAAGTCGCCGTCAGTTTGTCGGGATTTGCATTGTCGAACCTGAGTTTGGAAACGCCCGGCGTAGAAGCGATGGTTCCGTTTACCGTCAAGCCGGTCGGTATTTGCGAATCGGTGGAATAACTCCACACGGCATCACTCAGGGTATTTTGCATGGAAGCCGTCAGGGATACGGTATCTCCACTACAAATGGCAGATGCGGCGTTGGATATCATCATAAATCCCGGACGCGGCTGTACTTTCACCGTAAAAGACGTCGTCGAATCGGAAGTGCAGGAATAACCGTTCAGTCTCAAATACGGTTCGATTGAATAAACTACGTCCTGAGAGGACGAAGACGTGTTACGGAGCAGATGATCGATGGTATCGCCGGTCGGTTTGCCATCTCCGTCGATGCAACCCTCTACGTTGGGATTGCTCCCCGCATCCCACCGGAAAAGAATTTGGGCATGACTGCTCACCTTGCTGTCCGAACGGAGGGGGATGTAAACATGCGTCGCATTGCAGATGTTGGTATTGGGTATCGCAACCGGTACAAGAGTGGGATTCACCGTTACTTCCCGGAAGATTCCCGCGCCTGTCAGCAGACACTGATTGTAAAGTCTGGCAGATATTACATAAGTAACACTTTTATGTTCATTCGTGTTATTCCTTAAGGTGTGCTGCAATTCATAAGGTCCTGCCTGCGGAGCGGAACTCGACACATTACCGGTGACGCCGGCAACAGGCGAGGTAGTCCATTCCCATTGCGTCACTCCGTCAAATCCGTCATTGCCGAGATGCAGGGTAAAAGCGCTGTTATTGCATATTTCACCGTTTGCCGAAGAAAAATCAACCGTCGGAGCAGGAGTCCGGCCTTCATAATAAGCGATAGTGATTGTTTTTTCACAAATACTGATATTTCCGGCAATGTCCCTTATCAAAACCGTCACTATCGTATCGCCGACATGGGTACAATTGAAAGTAAAACTGTCCAAAAGAACAAGGTTGCGGTTAAGTATCAGTTTCATCCGTAAACCGCTGTTAGCGGTACAATTGTCGGAAACGCTATTGAACAGGTCATCCGGCGTAAGCGTATATTGCCCGCTGTTACTATCCAAACGGACGACCACGTTTTCTTTGCATAATACTACCGGGGGAATAGTGTCCTTCACCGTAACGGAAGCCGTCCAAACGGCGCTGTTGCCGGAACGGTCGGTCACCTTCAAATGAACGGTCTGCATGGCTGCCGTATCCGAACAGGGAAAGCTTACCGAAGACGCATAAATCTCTCCCTGCCGGCAGATTTGGTAAACCAAATCGGCGGAATCGATGCAGTTGTCGGAAGCCGTAATGATAAAGTCCTGCGGCGTCAGCGTCACCGCGCCCGTACCGTCCAAAAAGGCCGTCAGCGAGAGAAGTTTGCCAATCACCGGGGAAATGGTGTCTTTCACCGTAACGGAAGCCGTCCAAACGGCGCTGTTGCCGGAACGGTCGGTCACCTTCAAATGAACGGGCTGCATGGCTGCCGTATCCGAACAGAAAAAGCTTACGGAACTGTCATAATTACTCTGCCCGCGGATTTGGTAAACCAAATCGGCGGAATCGATGCAGTTGTCGGAAGCCGTAATGATAAAGTCCTGCGGCGTTAACATCACCGCGCCCGTACCGTCCAAAAAGGCCGTCAGCGAGAGAAGTTTGCCAATCACCGGGGAAATGGTGTCCTTCACCGTAACAATCATGCTCTCCTCCTGCATTACTTTTGAACCGACTTTCGATGTTACGACGACAGTATCTATTCCCACAGGCAATTTTGTTCCCGCCAAGTTATCTATTGTCATTTCCGGCGTGGACACACAATTGTTCGCGATCACAGGATCAAATTCCGTTCCGACCACCGTATAATCGCAGGTTCCGGATGCGGCATACCGTATTGCGGAAGCCAGAGGCCGTTCGATACGGGGAACAACAATAATGGAGTGCGTTTCGACGGGGGATTGGTCGTCATAATAGGAAACAACAGTAACTCCGATTGGAAACTGATTTCCGCTGGCATCCGTAGTACTGCCGTTGGTTGGGGAAACATCAACGCCGCCTGAAATTAACGTATATGAGAGCGTTCCCGAAAGCGAGCCGGTATAAGAGATGTTATCTACGACGGCATAACATTGTCCTGCATCCGTTAAAACCGTGTCGGCATAAGAAGATTGAGCGTATATCCGACATGAAAAGACGCAAAAAACCATGCAAAAAAACACACGGATTTTTGGCGTCAATACATTCATTGTCAGATATTTTAACATTTTTACTTCTTAAAATATAAACTTACAAAGATAATTAAATCATTTTGAATATGATGATGATTGTTTAAATCATTTATTATCAATTACTTGTTACTTCTATCCATTTCCCTTCACTGTTGGCTCTCACCGTTTCGTCATACATGGCTTCGCAAGCGAAAGCCGGCAGGTAAAAACGTCCTCTGTATGCTGTTGAAATAGGCACTACAAAGGTCTTTTTGCTGCCGGAGGGGAGGCTGAAATAAGTATAAACCCGATCATCGCGGATGTCAATATAATCGAAATGTGATTTATTGTCTGTTGTTCCGTCGTTCAGTCGAGTATTGACGATTTCCCAGCCCGACGGGAAGATTTCAGTCAGCGCGAGATTGGTGTAATTCGGGTTTCCGGTCGGATTGCTCACGGTGACAATTGCCTTAAAATCTGTTCCCTGCGGAAGGTTTGTCACGTTGATATTCTTATCGTTCCCGTTGACAAAATGGACAGATAAATTCAAACCGTGTGCGGAGGCTTCTTCGTGGCCGGGCGCCGGAATACCTGACGCTGTTATCCTGATATAAAGCGGGACTTCGCTCTTGTTGCGAAGTTTTACCTTTACGTTGCCGGTTTTAGTGGCAGGAACGTTCATATCGGCCTGTATAACGGGCATTTTACTTTTCAACTGTTGTTGTTTTCCTGTGGCGTCGGTATATTCGACGTTAATTTCCTTATTTCCTTTTTCATTTTCCGCATATTTGGCAATGGCCATCAGGCAATAGGCTGTAGTTTGCGTACTCAACCACTGTTGTGCATTAAGGGCTTCCGAAAGTCTTTTTACGATAAGGAAAGCCTGCGTACGCTCCTGCATCAGGGTGAGAGTTTCGAGAATCATGGCTTGGTCGCGTTCGGATGAGCCGAAATTCATATCGAAGCGGTTGGCGTATGTCCCTCCGGCGACGGGGATATTCGTCGTTAATGATTTAGCCGTTTCGGGTTTTCCGGAGAGCGCGTAAGCTGCTGCCAGCCTCCATTGGGCTAATGCCGGCAAGTTAGCGGTTTCTTTCAGCCTGTTCATGGCGCTCAAGTTGGGTTGTTCGGCTAATGCCAGCGTATAGAGGCGGTATGCCTGTCCGAGTTCATCGCCTTCGCCGGTTTTCCAGTTTGCGGCACGGTTGGTCTGATAGCGCAACCATGACTGCTTCATGTCTGCGGGCAATGCATAGCCTTTGTTTTCGGCTTCAAGCATGAAATGTCCGCCATAGCTGGATCCCCAACTGTTGGGTGTTACATCGCCGGGCCAGTAACCGAAACCGCCCTGCGGCGTGAGAAATTTTCTCAGTTGTTCAAGTCCGGCTTTGATGTTGGTTTCGATGTCCTGTTTTTTGCTTGTACTCAATTCCATGACATTATCCAAATACAATTGAGGGAAAACCGACGAAGTGGTCTGTTCGATACATCCATGTGGATAGCTGATCAGGTAGGGCAGCCGGCGTCCCAGATTGACAGGCGGTAAATACGACGCTTCAATGACTGCCTTATTGGTGCTTTCCATTCCGGGCAACGTATATTCATCCTCCCAATTTTTGTCGGGTTCTACAAGTTCTTCCGCAAAGGTAAACAGTGTCGGGTTGGGATTCCGGACTTCTATTTCAATGGAATGGCCGGATTTTTCCCCGTTGCCGCTTACGGAAGCGGTAATTCTCCCTATTCCGGTACGATTTTTCGTTTTGAGCCGGAAGAAAACGGTTTGGTCGCCTGTAGATGAGAACGTTACAGTTTGTTTTTTATCGCCTTCAATACTGAAAATATCGTTGGCATTGATTTCCACATTTACCTGTTTGATGCGGTCTTCCATGGCAAAGACGGTAACCGGCAGCCAAACGTCTTCGCCCGGCCCTAATACGCGCGGCAATGTAGCCAGCGTCATCAGGGGTTTACGCACGGGCGTGGTTTTTTCCGCAGCGCCGAATCCCCGTCCGTTGGCGGCAACCACCATTGTACGGACGGATCCGATATAGGGCGGAAGTTTGATTACATGCTCGTTGGACTTGCCCTTTTGCACAGTGAAGGGGCCAAGATAGCGGACAACCGGTTTGAAGCGTTGCGCCGATTTCGAATCCGGGTTGCCGCTAACTTCCAACTGGTCATCTCCGCCGATGGAGAACAGTTGTTCAATTTTTCCGCCATACGCGCCGATAACATAGTCGTATATATCCCATGTGCTGACGCCCAGCGCTTCCCTGGCATAGAAGACGCTCCACGGATCGGGCGTCTTGTAGTTAGTGAGATCCAGCAGTCCGTCGTCTACAATAGCCAAGGTATAACTCATCAACTGTCCGTTTTTTTCGCTGATTTTTACGGTGAAAGGTTCTTCCGGTTTCAGCACTTCCGGCATGTTGATTTCGGGCTGCAATTTTGTTAGCGGATCTTCCACCATCAGCGGAATAACACCGTAAAGCCTGACAGGTGCATCATTGGTAGTATGTCCGTGGGGCTGCAACAGCGACACATGCACATATACGTTGGGAACCATGTCGGCGGTAGCGGGAATCGTGATGCGTCCGTTGGCGTCGTTGCAAGATACCCAGAAGGTTTGCCGGATACCGGAACCGGATTCGACGGAAACCAGCGCTTTGCTCCCTTTGGCGCTCGGAAAGGTAATCACGGCCTCTTCGCCGACATTGTAGGACGGTTTCCCGGAGGTAAGTTGCAACAGGGTAGCCCCGGTGTTGCCGCCGCTCTCGTCGTCGCCGTACCAGTAGGGATAGCTGGCATATACGGGAACAGTTGAGGTGTGACCGCTTTCCGTATCGGTCATTTTCACCACATAATACCCGCTGACAGACCATTTGTGATTGAATTGCCCTTTTCCTTTCTGCGTGCGGACGGTAGAAGAAAACACCGGCGAGGAATAACTGCCTGAAGAATAGTTGGCTTCTCCGTTCATGCTCGACCACCACCATCTCCAACCTGCATTGTACACTTCTACCTTGATGTTGCGGCTGACCGGCTCGCCTGTTTCTTCAAGCGTTACCACATCAAAAGTCTGCTCTTCGTTTATTTCCAGACGGTGATAATACCCTTCCCCCTGCGGAGCTTTAATTCCGACGTAGTACCGGTAGGGCGAACAGGTGGTGACAAACTCGTTGAGGCTGAAGTCGCCCCCTTCTTCAAATACGCGCGTGGAAAGGAAAACACGCAACATTCCGGGACTGTTCTCTACGTCAATATCTTTTTCAAAAGAAAGTTCTCCGTTTTCATTCAAATGGCCGTCTATCAATGTCTTTTCTTCCGAATAAAACTCTCTTGCCCGGTCTTCAAAAACATAATCGTCGTAATTCTTAAATTTGGTGGCTGTTTTGCTGATCCGCGCCGTAATGCGAACCGGCAAATTCCGGGCTACCGCGCCGTGCAACCAGCGTACCGACATTTTACCTGCCATTCCTTCATGACTGAGAAAAGGGGTGTGTTTAAAATTCATGTCGATTTTAAGACGATTGGGCTTGACGGTTTCCACTTTCAGGTTTTTTCCGAAAGATCTGCCTCCTACCTTGACTTCTGCGTACCATAAGCCGGTCAATGCATCGTTATCGGTAGCCACCGTGAACAGGTACAGTCCGTTGACGCCTGAGGTTTTTACTTGCCTGTTCACTAATTGATTGTTAGGGTTGTACAGTTCAAAGGTTACCGGATGGTCGGAAGGCAGCATCTTGTTCTTGTCTTCCATCATGAAGGCGAGAAAAAGGGTATCACCCGGACGCCAAACCCCGCGTTCCCCATACAGAAAGCCTTTCAATCCGCTTTGGGCATCGACGCCGGATACATCGAAATTGCTCAACGATAACTCGTTCCTGTCGATTTTCAGGTACGATTTTTGCTTGCCTTGTTGAGCCACAATCACAGAGGCGTTTTCGGAACAGCGGATTACGGCACTCCCGTCTTTATCGGTCACTCCTTCACCCACTTTCTGATTGACATCGTTGAAAACCGTAATTTGAGCATTGTTGATCGGATCGGTAGTTATCAGGTTGGTTGCCAGCACATGAAATTCTTTTTTATCGCCCGATTTTGCAGTCAGACCAATATCGGTAGCCAATACATTGCGGGAACGCTGCGAATGGGACGACGAATAGTCGTAGTCATAGCCATAGTCATCATCACCATAGTCGTAATAGTAATCATCTCGATCCATGTAATCGCTGGGACTGCTGACATCCAACATCTTGTCCGATCCTTTTATCTTTACGCGATAGATGTCGCCCGGTTCGGGATTGATAAACTCCGAAAGGTCGAGAGAAAAGGTATTCCACGATGACAGGTTGATGGCCTTTTTGTCTGCCAGTCGGATGGTTTTGCCGGCAATCCTCCTGCTCACGCGCCGCATTCCCCGCGACGATTCCAAATCATTGATTTGCAGGAATTGCAGGATATTGTTTTCGTAAATCCGATACACTTCCACAGTCACAGCTTTGTAATTAACAGACCGGAAAGTGAGAAATAAGCCGTCGGAATTGGGCAGGATAACGCCTTTGCCTACAAATTGAACGGCCGGATCCAACTGTTCGAATACCACTTCATGTTCCGTTTCGGCGGACAACACCCGCCCCGAATACGATTTCAGTCCTTTTCCGATGTGCAACGTGTAAGTGCCTGTTTCGCGCGTGGCAGGATAAATTTTCAAAATGTTCAAATCTACGCTGAAACGTAGCGTAGCGCCGTTGGACAGGGAAATATAATCCACAAATCGTTGCCGCTCGTCAATGGCTTCGGAAAAAGTGCACTGGACATACTGGTCGGGAGAATTGACCGTTTGAACGTCTATCAGTCCGAAATCGTTTTCTCCCGGAATCGTAACGACGTTTTTATTCTCGTATTTATAACCAATGCCTTTCCCGTTCCACAACAATCGCAATTCATATTTTTCACCGGCCGACCGGAGGCTGTCGATAAGGAAAGTGTGCCGATTGTTTGCAAAGTCGTGATTCCACCTGACCTCCGGTTTCCCCCTGTCCGATTCGACTTTCAGCAGGCCTGCAAATATTTCTTCCGGAATGAAATCGGAAGTGTTTACGGTACCCGACAGGTAATACAAATTGGGCATGCGTTTGTTGTATAACGACAGTCCGTCTATCCTGTAATCAAAGGTGGGAACAATGGTACTGATGGTAAAAGCAAACGTACTTGAAGCTTTTTTGACGTCGGCCACCTTCCCGATATTGAATTTTACCTTGTATTCCTGTCCGGCCTCGAAAGGTTTATCCGGCGTAAACTCAATGGTATTTTCACTGATCCGGCAGGTTTTGCCTTTTACCGAAGGTGAAAATTTAAAAATCCCGTCTTCCAGCAGATCGCCTACTTGCCCCGATTTCTGAGAAACAGCGTCATCGGTCAACACAACGCGCACCGGCGAAAGAACGGATACCGTCCCCGAAGTGTAGGCCACAATCGAAGGATGAATCTCATCCGGCTTAGACCTGTCGCAAGACGACAAGCCGCACAAAACAGCCCAACCCAAAACACCAGTCCAACTGGTCTTAATCACTTTTTCCAACAACATTTTCCTGATACACAACATACGCTCAAATTTTAATTTAATATTCTTTATATACGTAAATAATAATAAAAAGATTATGAAAAAAACAGTAACATTCATTTAACCCAACCGGAATATATCTTCTGTCATTTTGATTTAAAATTCAAATGTAGCAAAAATATTCAAGATAACCGGAAAAAAAAAATTGTGCAGGCGGATATTGTACGGATAACTGTGCAATATGAACAGGAAAAGGGCGAAGGCGCGAAAGCGCGAAAACACGGATGGAACAGTCCGCTGACCGATAGCGCCTCAATAAAAGAACGAACCCGAACAGTGGATATTGATGATGGGCAATAAAATAATTACGAAGCGTATTTTCCTGATAAAACAGAGGGGAAAACGGATGCGGAAACCCCCAAAATCTGTCTTTTCACCTGCGCATTTTATCTTTCCGCCCCTGTCTTATTAGATAACGCAACGCTATGATGTAATTATTTTCTGCGCGGGCATTATCTTTGTGACCTACATCACAGGGTAATGTGACCTACGTCGCAATATCTTGTGATGTAGGTCACATATAATTGTGATGTAGGTCACAATTACAGATGGCAGGCGCGAAGGCGTGTTACTTTGTGTTACTTCTGCGACTTTGTGGTTGCAACTTTGTGTTATTTCTCGTTCGTATCGTTTTTTCCACCGGAAACGAGCAGCGTGCAACGCTACTCATCAGCTCCGATCCGCATTCTTTTGATTTCGATTTTGTCGCCATGTTCCGGCGTCAAAAAACAGCCTTCTTCCGGTGGGGTAATATATCCGATAACGGAGATTTCCGGATGCCCGATGAGTTTGTCATATTCATTCACCGGTATAGTGAATAACAGTTCATAATCATCTCCGCCGTTGAGGGCTGCAATCAGCGGTTCCATGTAAAATTCTCCGGCGGTTTGGGCAGTTTGGTCGGCAACGGGTATTTTGTGGTGATGAATCTTGCAACCTGTTTTCGATGCGGAACATATTTGCAGGAGGTCTGAAGACAGGCCGTCCGAAACATCAATCATGGCGGTGGGCGTTAATCCGGAGGAAGCCAGAAAGCGGAAGATGTCCTTTCTTGCTTCCGGCCTCAAATATTTTCCGATAACATGTTCATATCCTTCCAACTTCGGGCGGATACCGGCGTCCTCTTCGAAAAGTTTTTTTTCGCGTTCCAATATTTGTAGCCCCATGTAAGCGGCTCCCAAGTCGCCCGAAACACAGATCAAGTCGCCTGTCTGCGCTGTGTTTCTGTAAGTAATGCGTTCGGGAATCGCTTCTCCGACAGCCGTGACGTTGATGTACATCCCCGTTACGGACGGAGAGGTATCACCTCCCACAAGGTCTGCCTCATAATATTCGCAGGCATGTTTCAGCCCTTGATAGAAAAGTTCCATTGATTCGACGGAAAACTTTGCAGATACGGCTACGGACACGAGCAACTGGCAGGGAGCTACATTCATGGCGTACAGGTCGGAAAAGGCATGTACGGCAGCCTTGTAGCCCAAATGTTGCATGGGAGTGTAGCTCAAGTCGAAATGAATGCCTTCCGCCAGTGTGTCGGCAGTCACGGCCAGTGTGGTGTTACCGAAGCGAAGTATGGCGGCGTCATCTCCAATTCCTCTAACCGTAGATGACCGTTGCGGACGTATATCTCCCGTAAGATGGCTGATAAGCCCGAATTTGCCTAATGCCGATATGGGTTGGGACATAGGTGCCTACCGGTTCAGCAATTTTAGCGCTTCCTGATAAACGTTTTCGCCGGTATATCCGAGTTTTTCGTCCAGCACTTTGTATGGAGCCGAGAATCCGAAACTTTCCATGCCGAGAACTTTTCCGGAAGCGCCTGCCAGTCCTTTCAGCGTAACGGGAAGTCCGGCCGTTAACCCTAACACCGGAATACCCTCCGGGATAACGCTTTTTTGATAAGTTTCTGTCTGCGAACGGAAACGTCCTTCGGAAATGGCGGCAACCACCCATATTTTTAACCCTTTTGCCGCCAATTTTTCAGCTCCTTCGATACAGGTTGATACCTCCGATCCGTTGGCCAAAAGGAGCAAGTCCGGCTTGTCGGCGTTCTTCCATGCCGTGTATGCGCCTTTTTCGGCTTGCAAGGCATCGGTATAACGAGTGGCTCCTATTGTCGGTATGTCTTTGATATTCTGACGCGACAGGATCAATGCCGTAGGGGTGGCGGTATTTTCCATTGCCATTTTCCATGCTACGCTGGTTTCAATGGCGTCTGCCGGTCGAAGCACCAGTGCGGACGGGCGCCCCGAATGATTTTTCAATTGTTCCATCAGACGAATCTGCGCTTCCTGTTCTACCGGCTGGTGGGTGGGGCCATCCTCGCCGACACGGAAAGCGTCGTGCGTCCATATATATTTTACGGGAAGCTCCATCAGCGCCGACAGACGGAAAGCAGGTTTCATGTAATCGGAGAAAACGAAAAATGTCCCGCAAGCCACAAAAATACCGCCATGCAAGGCAATACCGTTTGCGATAGCCGCCATCGTCAATTCACACACGCCTGCTTGCAGGAAAGCGCCCGAAAAATCGCCTTTTTTCAACGCTTTGGTATTTTTTAGGAAACCATCGGTCTTGTCGCTGTTAGACAGGTCGGCAGAACTGACAATCATGTTTTCCACGTTTTGTGCGAAATAACTCAACATTGTGGCCGAAGCTGCACGAGTAGCGGCGTTTTCTTTCTGTACGATGGCGGAATAGTCAATTTGCGGAGGCTTTCCCGAAAAGAAATCTTTAAATTTGGCTGCCGCTGTGGGATGGGCCGTTTCCCATTCTCCCTGGCGCTGTTTCTTTGCGGAAGCGGCTTTTATTTTCTGTTCGCGGACTTGTGCGTAACAGGTTTTTACCTCGTCGAAAATCACAAAAGGATCTTCTGGATTACCTCCCAGATGGGCTATGGTTTTGGCAAACGAAGCGCCTGCCTCGCTTAGCGGCATACCGTGGGTGGCGCATTTGTTCTCGAACGACTCGCCGTTCTCGGTAACAGCGCCCTTGCCCATGATGGTTTTCCCGATGATGAGTGTCGGTTTCCCTTTGACGGTTTGCGCTTTGGACAACGCCCGACGGATCTGATCAGCGTCGTTCCCTTTGACCGTCATCACTTCCCATCCCCATGCCTCGTATTTTTTAGCGGTGTCTTCGCTGGTGACTTCTTTTGTTTCGGTAGATAACTGGATATCGTTCGAGTCGTAAAACATAATTAGATTGTCCAGCCCCAGATGTCCGGCCAGTCTGCCTGCTCCTTGCGATATTTCTTCCTGAATGCCGCCGTCGGAGATAAAGGCATAGATTTTGTGCGCCATCCAATCGCCAAAACGGGCTTCAAGGAATTTTTCCGCAATGGCGGCTCCCACGGCCATCGCATGTCCTTGTCCAAGAGGGCCGGAAGTATTCTCCACCCCGCGCTTCACATCCACCTCCGGATGTCCGGGGACGGGGCTTCCCCATTGACGGAATTGCTTGATTTCTTCCAGAGTATAATTGCCGGTGAGCGTTAGTTGCGCATACAACATCGGCGACATGTGACCCGGATCAAGAAAAAAACGATCGCGGTTTACCCACGTCATATCCGAAGGATCGTAATTCAAAAATTCGGAGTAAAGGATATTGATGAAATCCGCGCCGCCCATAGCGCCTCCCGGATGACCCGATTTGGCTTTTTCTACCATAGCCGCCGCTAAAATACGGATGTTGTCGGCAGCTTTATTTGTCAATGTATTGTCCATTTTGGAAAATCTTTTTGTTTAGACTAATTATTATTCAACAAGTTAAATTTTTGATCGTTTATCAAATCAAGGGACAAAGGTAGTATTTTTTTGAATATGTGTGAAAGTTATCAGCCACAAATGAAAAAATAAATCTACTCGCTTCATCTCTTTCCTTAAACCTGCAAAGAAAGATTCGGAAAAACGGAAAATTATTTTTTTCGTTTTTTTAGTCCCCAAGGCGGAAAAATCATGAAAAAATGGAATGACCTGTTCCAAATAATGCTGCAAAAGGGGTAAAAAAACGGGTAGCGCCTCAAATGGGCCGACGCCACTAACGGGGCAACATAAGTTCGCTTTCACGTTTCCGGACACGGGTCACTTTTTCAGCGCTCGTGTTTTCATGTTGTACATCACTTTTGCTTTTCCCAGCCGGATATAGTCCAGCAACGGGCGCGACGACGGGCAGACGTAGCTGCACGAGCCGCACTCGATGCAATTCACAGTTTTTTCCTGTTCGGCGCGGTCGAACAACTGCTGTTCGGCGAGAGGCATCAGCAGATATGGTTCCAGTCCCATCGGACACACGGAAACACATTTGGCGCAACGGATACAGTTGCGTACCTGTCGTCGGGCGGTTTCCCGTTCGTCTATCAGCAGGACGCCCGAACAGCCTTTGGTGGTGGGAATATCGGCAGACACAACGGCTTTGCCCATCATCGGACCTCCGCTGATGATTTTTCCCGTGTTTTCGGGTACGCCGCCTGCCGCTTCTATCAGCGTTGACAGGGGAGTGCCGATGCGTACGCGGAAATTTGACGGTTGTGCAAGCCTCTTGCCGGTGACGGTGACCAGACGTTCCACTACCGGTTTGTTTTTCTGTACCGCTTCGTACACGGCAAACACTGTTGCCACATTGAACGGCACCACGCCCACGTCCACCGGAATCCGTGCCGTCGGTATTTCGCGCCCCATAACGGCTTTGATGAGTTGCTTCTCGCCTCCTTGCGGGTATTTCACCCGTAGCGGGAAGACTTCAACTGCCCGGCCGTATATGGCCGCACAGCGCTTCATGACGGCAACGGCGTCGGGCTTGTTGTTCTCGACGCCGATGATGGCGCGGTTCACGTTCAGCGCCTTCATCAGTATACGGATACCGGTAATGATTTCATCTCCTTTTTCGAGCATCAGGCGGTGGTCGCAGGTAAGGTACGGCTCACATTCCACGCCGTTGACCACGATGAGGTCGGCACGCTTGCCCGGCGGTACGGACAGTTTTACGTGGGTGGGAAAAGCGGCGCCGCCCATTCCCACGATGCCTGCCGCGGCAATTCTGCGGATGATTTCCTCCGCGCTGTCCGGTATTTCGGTGTTGAGTTCGGTGGAAGTGTCAATGCCTTCCGCCCATTCGTCGCCTTCGGTTTCGATCTGCACGCCGGGGCGCTTGTAGCCGGAAGCGTCGGCGAAAGCGTCGATCTTTTTCACCGTACCCGACACCGACGAATGTACGGCAGACGACACGAAACCTGTCGCTTCGGCAATCAGTTGTCCTGTTTTCAGTTTGTCGCCCACGGCCACTTTCAATGTCGCCGGTGCGCCGATGTGCTGCGTCAGCAGGATGGTTGCCGTAGCAGGCGCCGGTAACGCCTTCACGACCGATCCGGCGCTTAACTTGTTCTCGGGCGGATGAACGCCGCCTTTGGGAAATGTTCTCAACATAGGGTCTTTTTCAATATTTCCGCAAAAGTAATAAAGAATTGTGAATTATGAATGATAAATGGACGATATGGCGACGTCCGGCTACTAAGGTTGTTCTTTTTAAACCGTATTTGTCCGAAAACCAACAACGTTCAAAATTATAGTAATTTATAAACCAAGAGAGTTTTCATCGGCCGGTAATCTTTTTACGATTCGCTCCCACAAAATAAATTCTTTTTCTCTTTTCACTTTTTTGTTCTATTTTTGTCATTTCTTATCCTTGTTACAAGGAGTAATATTTTAGTAATATTTTTATCCGATGAAGTCTGTAAAAAATCTTGTTTCCGATATAGCCAAGCGCAGGATAATCATTTCTTTCGTTATCTTTTGCTTTCTTGCCTCCATTCCGTTCTTTTTCTATTCATTCCGCAGTCATACCGGCAAGAGTGAACTGATTATGCAAATGAACATACAATTGCTCAAAATGCAGCATTTCAGTCCTCCTGAAATTGACGATCCTTTTTCCGAAAAAGTTTTTAAGGCTTACCTTAAAATATTGGATCCCTTCAAGCAATATCTTACAAAGGAAGACATTGCGGAATTGGAAAAGTACAAATGGCTGATTGACGATCAGATCAACAATAATACCTATGAACTGTACGATTTGTCTGTGATGTTATGGGACAAACGTTTTGCGGAGACACAGTCGTTTTACAGGGAGATACTGGAACATCCCTTCGACTTTACACAGGATGAAACTTACGAAGCAGACGCCGACAAGTCCGAATGGGCAGCCGGAAGTTCCGGATTGAAAGAAGTTTGGCGCAAGGAATTAAAATACCGGACACTGCTCAATCTTTCCGGCATGATAAAACTTCAGGAGAACGCACCGGATTCCGCCCGAAAGGATTTTGCCTCTATGGAAGCGGAAGCGCGTAAAAAAGTGCTGAAATCGTACGAAGACGTATATCAGTACAGGCGGCAACTGAAAGCGGAAGACCGTTTCGCCATGTACCTTAATGCAATAGCGTCGGTATTTGATCCGCACACCCAGTACCAAACCCCGTCGAACAAAGCGGATTTCGACATACAGATGTCCGGGCAATTTGAGGGGATTGGCGCAACCCTGCAAGTGTCCGACGGATATGCGAAAGTGATGGACATCATTCCAGGCAGCGCCTCGTGGATGCAAGGCGAACTGAAAATCAACGACCTGATTATCCGCGTGAAACAGGAACACGACACGGAAGCGGTCAATATCTACGGAATGCGCCTCGATGACGCCGTAAAACTGATTCGCGGTAAAAAAGGCACAAAAGTAACGCTCACCGTCAAACGTATCGACGGCTCCGTTCACGACATCACCATCACCCGCGACGTGGTGATTGTGGAAGAAACCTATGCCAAATCGGCGATTCTGACCGACATAACCGGCAACATCAGAGTAGGCTACATCTATCTGCCGAGTTTCTACGTCGATTTCAAACACACCCCTACCGGTCGTTCTTCATCGGAAGATGTCGCCAAAGAAGTGGAAAAGTTAAAAACCGAACATATTCAAGGCATCATTCTTGATTTGCGCAGCAATGGCGGCGGTTCGCTTCCCGATGCAGTCCGGATGTCGGGCTTATTTGTCGGGAACGGTCCCATCGTACAGACAAAAGAGAGTCATGGCCTGCCCCGCGTGATGCAAGCCACCGGCAACAGCTCCGCATCCTACGACGGCCCGATGGTGGTGCTGGTCAACTCCATCAGCGCATCGGCGTCGGAAATCCTGGCCGCCGCCATGCAGGACTACCGGCGGGCTGTTATCATAGGCGGACCGGGAACCTACGGAAAAGGCACCGTACAGACATTGGCAGACCTCGACGGACTGTTGTCGCCTACCTCCAGCCTAAGCCGCTATAAACCGCTGGGATCGCTGAAACTGACCATTCAGAAATTTTTCCGCATCAACGGCGGTTCCACCCAGTTGAAAGGAGTGACGCCGGACATCATCCTGCCCGATATTTACAGCGAGTTGGGCGTGGGCGAACGTTTCGAGGACAACAGTTTGTCGTGGTCGTCCGTACAGCCTGCAAAATACAGCGTCTGGAAAAATCCAGTGCCGGTAGATAAACTCCAGCAGAAAAGCCTCGAAAGAACCTCTCAAAACAACAGATTTCAACTGCTCTCCAACCAAATTGCCTCCATGAAAAAGATGAAAGACGAAAGTCATCTCTCGCTGAACCTCGAAAAATTCCGGAAAGCAGAAGCCAAACGCCATGGCGAAAACAAACTGTTCGACGAATCGAACAAAAAAGAAACCCATCTTGCTATTGAGGCATTGACCGAAGATAAAATCAAGCTGGCAGGCGATTCCGTCAAAATAAACCGTTCGCAAAAGTGGATTGCCGGACTGAAAAAAGATGTTTTCCTTGAAGAAGCCGTTGCGATCATCGGCGACCTGAAATAACTTCATCCGGACGATTATGAGTTCCTTATTCGAATTACTGAAAAAAAACGTTCAAATCCTTTCACAGGACAATGTGCCTGAATACAAATACGTTCCGCGTCCCACACGGTCGTTACCCAATGTGAACCGGATAACGGAAATGATGGATTTGATCAAATCCATCATCTTTCCCGGCTTTTTCGGCGACGCCAAAATCAA
The DNA here is from genome assembly GCA_031259205.1 of Bacteroidales bacterium. GTDB lineage: Bacteria > Bacteroidota > Bacteroidia > Bacteroidales > UBA4181 > JAIRLS01. The sequence continues at coordinate 22,594 of JAIRLS010000052.1, forward strand.
TGAAGATTCGCAGGAATATTACATGAACGTGTACATGGAAAAGCTCTATTCGCTGCTGAAAGAGCAGATACACACGGGATTGTGCTTTTCCGAAGACAGGGAAGACAAAACATCGCCCGAACTCGCACTGGCATTTATCGACAAATTACCGGAAATCAAACGGATGCTTGCCACCGACGTAAAAGCGGTTTACGAAGGCGATCCTGCCGCTACCAACCACAGTGAAGTGATCTTCTGCTATCCGGCAATTTGGGCAATGACGCACTATCGTGTAGCGCATGAACTGCTGCTGATGGGTATTCCGGTATTACCGCGCATCATTACCGAACAGGCACATTCCGCCACAGGTATCGACATCCATCCGGGAGCCCGGATCGGCGAATATTTCAGCATCGACCACGGGACAGGCGTCGTCATCGGAGAAACTTGTATTATTGGCAGGCATGTCAGGCTTTATCAGGGCGTTACGCTTGGCGCGAAAAGTTTTTCCTTCGACGAAGAAGGCTTGCCGATGAATATCCCGCGGCATCCCATACTGGAAGACAACGTCATCGTGTATTCCAACTCTACCATTCTGGGACGCATCACCATCGGACACGACTCCATTATCGGAGGCAACATCTGGCAAGTGTACGGCGTGCCGCCCTATTCGCGCATCGTCCAGAAAAAGGCCATCACTTCCGTCTTTTCCGACGGGCTGGGAATCTGAAAAACCGAAATTTTGTTGTTTTTTCAAATTAATTTCCTTATCTTTGATTTTCTTTTTTAAGGCATGGCTGTCAAAAATATTAATCGGATATTTAATCAGGTAAAGCATTTTATCACAGATGAAGTGTGGAGTGTACGACTGGATGATTATCCTTCGCACATTGCGCTTCTTTTGCGCTATTTACGTGTTATCCTGGTAGCCTTCCGCCGATTTTTCGAGGACAAGGTACAACTGCGGGCGTCAGGCCTGACATTCTACTCGCTGTTGGCGCTGGTACCCATTTTGGCAATGGGTTTCGGCATCTCCAAAGGTTTCGGGCTGGACAAAGACCTGGAACAGTACCTGATGGATAATTTCAAAAGTGATGAGAAAGTGCTCCTCTGGTTAATGAGTTCTGTTCGATCCATGCTCAACAATACGCAGGGAGGCGTCATTGCCGGCGTAGGACTGGCGATTCTGTTCTGGTCGGTGATGAAAATGCTGGGTAATATCGAAAATTCGTTCAATGATATCTGGCAAATCAAAAACCAACGCTCCTATGTCCGCAAATTCACCGATTATCTGTCGCTGATGCTTGTCGCGCCGGTACTCATCATTGCCTCCAGTAGCGGGACAGTTTTTGTCGCCACCAAACTGAACGACATCTCTTCGCATATCGAATTTGTCAATCTAAGCCCGTTCTTCATCTACATGATGAAACTTTCCCCCTATCTCATGATCTGGCTGCTGTTCACACTGCTATACATGATCATGCCCAACACCAAAGTTTCTTTCAAGTCGGCATTGATCGGCGGAATTTTGGCAGGATCGGCGTTTGAAGTCGTACAATGGGTGTACATTGACTTGCAGATGGGCGTGTCGCGCTATAATGCCATTTACGGAAGTTTTGCCGCTATACCGCTACTGCTGGTGTGGATGCAGACCAGCTGGCTGATCGTCCTGCTGGGCGCCGAAATTTCCTTTGCCAACCAGAACATCGACCTCTATGAACTGGAAAACGAATCGCTGCAAATCAGCCCGTATGCCCACAGAGCCTATAACCTGCTACTGCTGCAAAAAATCGTGCTTAATTTTATAAAAGGAGAAGGTTCGACGTCCATGCAAGGACTGTCCGGCAATATGAAACTTCCCTCACGACTGGTGCAAATGGTGATCGCCGACCTGCTGCTCGCCGGACTGATCACCGAAGTACATTCCGACAGGGAAAAACAGCGCTTGTTCATGCCTTCCAAAGACGCGAAAAACTATAGCCTGAAATACATCTTTGAACAACTGGACAAACGCGGCAATAACAGAATATTACAGAAACCGGACCCGGAAATGAAAAAGATTCTGCACATTCAGGAACAATTTTTGCAGCAAATAGCAACATCACCGGAAAACATCCTGATTCAGGATTTACCGAAATATAGAATTGAAAATCATCATGTTTCGTAGTACCGTCAAGAAGATATTCTTTTTCTGCGCCTTTCTCTGCCTGATGGCTGCTGTTGCAGCGGCTCAGCCGGTCAAAAACCGGCGCGACTCCCAGGGACGAAAACAAGGTTACTGGGAAGTGACAGACCGCAACGGACGGCTGGTGTATTCAGGTTCTTTCAAGGACGACAAGCCCGCAGGAGAAATGAAACGCTACCATCCGCAGGGAGGAGTGCGAGTGGTCATGAACTATCGGGAAGGCAGCGACAGAATATCATCGCGGTTTTTCTGGCAAAACGGCGAAATAGCCGCCGAAGGCAACTACATCGGCAACAAAAGAGACAGCCTGTGGATTTTTTACAGTTATTATACCCGTAAAAAATCCTGCCAAATGTATTACGTCAACGGAATGCGCAACGGAAAGTCGCAAAGTTTCTATCCAAACGGCAGCGTCAACGAGGAAATCAACTGGATCAACGACATGAAAGAAGGGCAATGGCAACAGTTTTTCGAATCGGGCAAGCTAAAACTGACCGCTACTTACAAAAACAATCAACTGGAAGGCAGCTACACCATTTTTTACCCCGACGGTAAAAAAGAAACCGCCGGACAATACCGTAACCATCAACCCGAAGGCCAATGGTTCCATTACCATCTCGACGGAACTGTCGCCGCCGCAATTGAGTACAAGGACGGAATCATCGTCAATCGGGAACAACTTACGGCAGCAGAACAGGAATTTTTCCGGAAAATAGAAGCCGAAAAGGGACGCATTAAAGAACCGGATATTGAGGATTTCTTGCGGGAAGCACGCGAATGACCGATCATCTCCCGCCCCACGTGGAAACCGAAAATAATAAGGTATGGTTGATTTATGCTTACCATAGAGAAACAGGCGAAAGCGAAACTTGAAAACAGCAGGGATATTGAAACAAAAATTATCCGATTCGGGAGTAAACTGCGGAAGTATTGCCACTGACCGGAATAGTTTTACGACTGTATTCAAAAATGAAAACCATCTTATCGGGAAGAAATTTACAGTTGGAATAGAAGGAAATAATTGCCGACTGCGACGTCGTATCCGAAGGGCTTTCCGTAAAACTTGCTGTTTTTCAAAGAAACCGTTCCACCATTTTAACCCAACTTGGCCCAAATTACCCTCAAAATAGAGGAAAACAGGGCAAATAAACACACAGCGTAGTCGACATATCTCTTATAATTAGATAGTTATAAAACAGGCGATCACAAAAAGTCGTTTGTGTTCCCAGAACTTTTAGTTGGCTCTTTGCAGACTCAATTTTTTTTC
>JAIRLS010000191.1 GCA_031259205.1 Bacteroidales bacterium
CTGCGACTTTGTGGTTAAATAAAGTCCTGTGGGGACGCTCATAAAAATCACTCAAATCACATAAATCACAGTTCAGACCCTCTCCCGTCAGGCCTTTGTGCGACTTCTGCGACTTCGTGGTTAAAAAAAAGTCCCGCAGGGACTTGTGAAAGAGCAGGTTCGTTACCGCATGTTAAAGTATACAGTTAATAAAGTAAGGTTTTTATTCTGAAAATCAACTGATTAATTCGCCGTAGGCAATACCTGTCAATAGAAAACGAATCCTACGCGCCCCTTAGATGGGCCGCAGGACATCACGGTATATGTTCTAACGGACAAAATCGTTTATTTTCATGGTATTCTATTGATATACAAGCCGTAAACAGTCCCATTTCTTATCCCGAATTCACGTTATTTAAGGTTGCCCTTGAGGTTTTTCCGCCGTTTTTTGCCTTGCCGGATTTTTCACACATCAAGCCCGTAAACGTATGATGAGAGGATCATGGTACGTTTTTCAACGCCAAAAGAGGGCGTCGAAAATTCTGACGTCCTCTTTTTGAAATTCTTGTGCGTTGATAGGCTTTATTCGGCGGCAGGTGCGGCGGCAGCAGGTTCAGCGGCAGGCGCAGCAGCAGCAGGTTCAGCGGCAGGCGCGGCGGCAGCAGGTTTGGCGGCGGGCGCGGCGGCAGCAGGCGCGGCAGCAGCAGGTGCGGCGGCGGGCGCTTCTTCCTCGTTTTCGGGTGTAGCTGCGACGTCGCGGGCGGCTAATTTTTCAGCCACTTTTTTAGCGATCGCTTCTTTGGCGTTTGCTTCCGCTTCCTGACGTTTGCGACCGGCTTCATCTTTAGCCTTCACGATGTTGTTTTTCAACGATTCCGCCTTGTCTCGCTTTTCGCTCAACCATTTTTGAAAACGGCTTTCCGCTTCTTCTTCCGAGAAAGCGCCTTTGGCAATTCCCCCCAGCAAATGTTTTTTCAACAGCACACCTTCGCTCGACAGGATATTCCTGCATGTTTCGGTCGGTTGGGCGCCGTTGTTCAACCAAGTAAGGGCTTTGTCGAAATTCAGTTCGACCGTTGCCGGATGAGTGTTCGGGTTATACGAACCTAATCGCTCAATATACTTGCCATCCCGTGGCGCCCTGCTATCAGCCGCAACAATGTGATAAAAGGCCGAACCTTTTTTTCCATGTCTGGATAATCTGATTTTTACAGGCATAATGATTTTAATTTTAAAATTTGAGGATGCAAAAATACGGAATTATTTCATATCATCTAATTTTCGGAGTTATTTTTTTCAACGATCGGCTGAAGTCCTTGTTTTTCGGTCATCACCCGGATATTGTCTTTTTTGCGCACCCCCCGCCGGCGCAGGAAGCAAAGCGCATCGTCGTCGAAAACCACAACCGTTCCTTCGGGAAGGTACAAAAAAACGTCCACCTGCTGAAATTTCCATGTATCTGCCGGCGCAACGCCAAAAAAGCGGGGAATTACAACTGTCGAATTTTTCACGTCTACATTAAAACAAATATTTTCCGCATTGTTGTATGCCTCTAATTTATTCTCCCCCTGGGATTGTTTCCTGACGTCCAGCCGGATACGGTCGTTGTCGCTTTTGAGGATATGAATATCGGGAGCGCCGTAAAAACATTTGTTTTCCCTGTCGAAATACATGCCTGCCGGATTGCCGGAGAGTTTTGGAGAAGGAGTGGTTTTCAGGTACAGCGTGTCGGCCTGAAGGAAGGTTTCCGGTTCGTTCAGAGAGTTATGCAGCGAAAAGCGGAGCGCTTCCCTGGAGCCGAAGACCACCGCAACGACGATTGCGCACAGCCATATCACAAAGAGGGCGGCATGTCCGGCATAGTACCTGATTTGAAAACGGATAACCAGTCTCATTCCCCAAAAAACCAATGCAAATACCGTTATTATCCATATTAACCACAGACAAACGGTCAAAATCCGTAAAGAAGAAGGGGTTATGATATATTTCAATAATTCATTAAACGTTAGTAAATCCCATTCTACCAGATGGTTGAACAGAAGATTTTCTATGAAAGGCAGCACCGTTATCCCTGCGATGGCGCATAATCCGCAGGAAATCATGAATATTCCCGCCAAGATGCCCAGTATTCTCACACAAACGCCGAAAAACCGGTTGATCATATTGCCGGATTCGTTGAAAAATTGCCTCAGGGAACTCAAATCGGCATCGGACAATTGATTTTTGATGTTTCTTTCTATATTGCTGATGTTAACGGGTTTTCCCTGCATTTCCAGTTTTTGGGCGGTAGTTTTCGCTATCGGCATGCTGATCCAGAGGATCACGTAAACCAGAATTGAGATACCGCTATGGAAAAACAGGAAGAAGGTTAGCACGAAGAGGATGCGCAGAATCGCCGGATGTATGCCCATCCATGCGGAAACGCCCGCGCACACTCCGCCGATACAGCGCCGGTCGGGGTCGCGGTACAGCCGCCGTACGGTTTTCTCCTGTTTCGGCGGTTCGGCGGTTTCGGCGCTGCCGTTCGCTCCCGTGATGTCTTCGATGGCGCCAAGTACTTCTATGACATTCGCTACGTCTTCAGCCGTGACTACCTGTCCCGTCCCTCCCGCGCGTTCGGCAAACAGTTCGGCTATCCGGGATTCGATATCCGCCATGATCTCGCTTCCGCCCTGCTCGTGCCTGAAATACTTGTCCAAAGCGTCGATATACGCCGACAGGCCGGCGCAGGCGTCGTCTTCAATGTTGAAAACAATGCCGTTGATATGAATATTCTCTACTCGTTTCATTATGATTCGGATTTATTGTTGATATGATTTGATTGATTACGAAGTTGATTGACGGTGGTCACTAATTCCTGCCACGCTATGTCCAATTCGGACAGGAAACGTTTGCCTTCGCCGGTGATGGAATAATATTTGCGGGGAGGTCCCTGCGGCGATTCTTCCCAGCGGTACGACAGCCATCCTGCGTTTTTCTGCCGCATAAGCAGCGGATACAGCGTTCCTTCCACTACCGTCATCTGTACGTCTTTCAGTCGGGCAATAATATCCGGCGCGTATGCGTCGTCTCCGGACAATACGGAAAGAATGCAGTATTCCAGTAACCCTTTACGCATTTGGGATTTTGCATTATCGGTATTCATAGGCTTATAATTGAGCAGTTCGTGGAGCTTCAGGCATGATCAGCCACAATGCCAGATATATCCAAAAACCAACGGTACCTAAAAAAAACGCCAGTATAAACAGAATCCTGACAATGACCGTATCCATGTCAAGATACTCGCCCAAACCGGTACATACGCCTGCGATCAGCTTGCCGGAATACTGCCGGCGAAGCTGTTTGACCGGTGGCGGCGGCGGCTGTCCCGCAACCGAGACTCCCATTTGACAAAGAATCTCCAACACATCGGCAAGACCGACCACTGTTTTGTCGCCCTTCTGTTCCAGCCTTTCGGCGATCTGCGCTTCCAACTCATCCATTTTCCACTGGTTGGTCAAGACTTGCAACAAATGACGATACGCATCCTCGTCCATCTGAAATATTTTGTTGCCTAAATGTACGCTTACTACTTTTTTCATACGCATTATGATTTAAGACATTTAAAATGACAAATAAAATTTGACGCAAAGATATATATTATTTTTAATACTATGCAATACATAATACTATTTTTTTGAAAATATTTTTTTTGATGTTTTCCAGTTAAGTAAACGTTATGAAATAAGTTGCTAAATTATATGGATTAATTATTTGATAAATAACATGTTATGTAATTATAACAGGGAGTTTATTTAACGTGAATTCGGGATAAGAAATGGGGGCGTCTCAAAAGCACGCAGATGACGCAGATGATGTGGATTTGCACAGATAAAAACGAGGCGTACAAAACGAAAGAAGTTGATTATCCATAAAATAAAAATCTGCGTTCCTCTA
>JAIRLS010000276.1 GCA_031259205.1 Bacteroidales bacterium
GGGTGTATTTCAAATTGTCGCATTTTGGCATGTCTGTCATTATAAATCCACGTTTCGTACCGAAACCAAAAGCGTCATTGTAATTTGCTTCGACTTCGATGTAATTTGCCTCAACTTCGATGCTTTTTGCCTCGACTTCGATGCTTTTTGCCTCGACTTCGATGTAATTTGCTTCGACTTCGGAGTAATGACAATGCGACAATTTGAAATGCACCCAAATCCCGGTTCGTTCTTTTTTTGAGGCGCTATGAAAAACAATTCTTCTGACCTCCCCACGAAGGCACGAAGGCACGAAGGTAGAGGCGCACGGCGTGCGCCTGAAAGCACGGAAGCCATCCGCTTTCTCCAAAGCAGATGGCTTTTCACGCGAAAGCGCGAAAGGCTTTTGTCTCTACATTCGCGCTTTCAATCCCGTTAAATGATCCTGCCCGAAGTGATAAAAAATGTCCGAGATTACCGATTGGGTAGCCTCACCGCGACTCGAACGCGAATTTGAAGTTTAGGAAACTTCCGTTCTATCCCTTGAACTATGAGGCCATAAAAAAGTTTACCGAAACACGATTCACATTCCGGTAAACTTTCGTCACATTATTATAAAACAAAAAAATGTCTATTTTACATACTCGGCGGCGGCAAGGAAGTCATAGCTTTTTTGGACGTCGGCGATGCTCTTGGTAAGCGGATCTACTTTCAGTTTACCGGCAATTTTTTGAGCTTCTTCCGGATTGGGTTCGTCGTAGCGTTCCACTTCTACGTACCAGTCTTTGATGACTCCATTGGCATACGCCTGATCGAAAATGGCTTTGAAATCAATCGTTCCGCTGGCTCCGATGGCTGTTTCGTCCTTGATATGCAATACCTGTATTCTTTGGGGGTATTTTTTCAGGTAATCGACCGGATTATATCCTCCCCGTTGCGTCCAGTAAACGTCGTTCTGGAAGATCACGTGATCGGGGCTGGTGTTTTCGACCAGAAGGTCATATACCGGCACATCGTCGATTTTGTTTTCAAATTCGAAATTATGGTTGTGGTATCCGAATTTGATGCTGGCGCCCAGCGTCAGTTGGCCGATTTCGCTGAAGTACTCGCCGTAGCGTTTTACATTGTCCAGCGTGGCGCCTTCGCCTCGCAACGGGGACGAGGGCATGATCATGTAGGTCATGCCTGCGGCGACATGCGCTTCGAGGGCGGTTTGCCACCATGCTTTGTCGGCGTCGTGGTTGTCGGTGATGTCGCGCCCCAAGTGTGAACTGCTGAGTTTCATACCCAAATCGTCTACGATTTTTTTCAGTTCTGCCGGATCCAGTCCGTACAGTTTGCCGCCGCCGTAGCCGGCTGTTTCCAGATTGGTGTATCCCATTTTGGCAACGATTTCGAGTACTTTTCGGATACCGAGTTCCTTAATATCGTCACGCAAGGAATAGAGTTGCAAACCCACCGTTTTTTCAGGCGTGCCGCTACCGCTGCCACAAGAGGTAAACAGGTTGCCGCCCACCAGTCCTCCGGCTATAGCCAGGGATGTTTTGAGAAAATTACGTCTGTCTGTCATGTTGTTATATTTTTTGAGGTTGATTTTATGAAAAAATTAGATTACAAAGATAGTATGTTTATAGACACGTTGTTCTTTTTAACAAAAAAAATGAAAAAATATAAACCGTCAAAAACGTTCGCATTGTGAGAAGAAGAAGTTGGCTTCTACGATGGCGTTTTCGTCGCTGTCGGAGCCGTGTACTGCGTTTTCCTGTACATTGAGGGCGTACTTTTTGCGGATGGTTCCCTCGGCGGCATTGGCGGGATTGGTGGCTCCTATCAGCCTGCGATATTCTTCTACTGCGTTTTCATGCGTCAGTATGGCGACCACAACGGGTCCTGACGTCATAAACCGCACAAGATCGGCGAAAAACGGGCGTTCCTTGTGGATGCTGTAGAACGATTCGGCTTGTGCAACGGTCATTTGCAGATATTTCATGGCGGATATTTGGAATCCTGCCTGTTGGATGTCTGCCAGAATAGCGCCTGTGCACCCTCTTTTTACGGCACAAGGCTTAATGATAGTAAAGGTTTGATTACCTGTCATTGGAAAATTATTATTAAAGTTTAAAAATTAAAAATTTCACATGTCGATTTCCTGATCTTCTGCTACCATCACATATTTGAAAGGCACTTTGATGAAGATTTGGATGTAGGTTCCCAATTCGCGGAGGTCGTCGTCGAACTGTTCATAATACCAGATGACTTCGATTTTTCCTCCTTTGGGATTGGATTCGAGCATGGAGAGGACGTCCACTACGCAACGGATGGAAGAGGTATCCACATACTCGAAAAAAATCTCTACTTTGGTCAATGGAGCCGGATTTCGGATATAATCCGCCACCCACTCAAAACAGGGTTTGTATAATTGTTTTGAATTTTGCGGAATAGAACGTCCTTTCATGCCGATATATCCGTCTTTCATAACAATCAACGGCGATTTTGTTGTGTTTTCAATACGAATATTTTCCATTTTACTGTATGATTTTAAGTTTCATTCCCGGCTGTATGCTGGTTTTTGACAGATTGTTCCATTGCATGATTTCTCTGTCGGAAACGCCGTAGGTTTGTGCGATGTCCCACAGAGTATCGCCTGATTTGACGGTATAAACGACGCTGTTCTTGCCGGTTGCGGCGCTTTGAAGTATCGGCGGTGTCGGCGTTCCGGCGGTTGCCGTGTTGCGGACGACCGGTTTGGTGACCGGTTTTTTCAGATATATCACCAGTTTTTTTCCTGCAATGATTCTTGAGGAATAGAGATCGTTCCATTCTTTCAGGCTATTGACGCTCACTCCGTAGTAGGCGGCGATAGACCCCAGGTTTTCGCCCGACCGGATGGTATGATAAATCCGGTCTTTCCCTGCTACGCTGCTTTTGTCGAAGGGGGCGCGACCTGCGGGTTCCATCACTTTGAAGGAGTTGCTCAGATATACGTCTGCTTTGTGGCGGTAGATGGTGTCTTGAAAATCAATAAATTGCACGGTAGCCGTTTCGGGCATCCGGAGAATGCAGGGAGAGGTATTGCCGGGCAGGATTTCGCGGCGATACTGGGGATTGAGGTCGCGCAGTTGCTGCAACGGAAGGTTCAATATTTCGGATACTTGAGCCAGATTGACATTTTTGCGTACGATGACCGTATCGGCTACCGGAGGGACGTCAACAAAGCGCGGTGTGATATTGTGTTCCCTGTAATAATTCATAGCGTAGGCAGCGCCGATGTATGCCGGTACGTAACCTCTCGTTTCGCGGGGCAGGTAGGGATAAATATCCCAGTAGGAAGTTTTTCCGCCCGAACGCCGGATGGCTTTGTTCACGTTGCCGTTGCCGCAGTTGTAGGCGGCAATCACCAGCACCCAGTCATTGAAGGTGTCGTAGAGGTCTTTCAGGTATTTGGCGGCAGCATGTGTGGCCAGGTAGGGGTCGCGACGTTCATCGACAAAAGTGTTGATCTGCAATTTATACATGCGGCCTGTTCCCAGCATGAACTGCCACATTCCGGTGGCGCCCACCCGCGAAACGGCGCGGGGATTGAGGGCGGATTCAATAACGGCCATGTATTTCAATTCAAGCGGCAATCCGTACATGTCCAGCACTTCTTCGATCATGGGGAAATAATATGACTGCAAACCGAGAATTACTTCCAGTTTCGCCTTGTTGCGTATGGTATATGCCAGAATATAGTTCCTTACAACATTGTTGTAGGTAAGATTGACCAGGGAAGGCAAGCGTTTCAGCCTTTCGATATAAACGGAATCATGAAATTCAAGGGAAAAAGGCTGTTCGTCGTTGGCATTGTCCACAATGATGGAGTCGTTGCCTGTGGATACCGGCCATTTATCCGGTTGTAATAAACTGTCGGCATTTTCATACAGGATCACTCCAATCGAATCATTGTCGGCGGGCTGTTGCGCCAAAACCGCAATGGGCATGACGGATAAGGCTATAAGATATATTTTACGCAACATGAAAATACTACATTAACATTATTAAAAAGAAAAGCACAAATTTAAACCAAATTTTGGTAAATTGGTCAAATCGTCTTTAAAAAATTGAGGACTTGCATGAAAAGAAATATTATCATCAACATTATAATCGAACAAGTGCGCATCGACATTCGCGTCCACCACATTCATCAGGTAAGTAATCACTACCGCGATGATAGCCCAGTCGCGGTATCGCCTGTAGTTGTCCTTAAAGGAAGTGATATACTGCTCTTCGTTGTAATAGGATGGAATATTCAGTTTTTTGTGGTAATTGGTGTAAGGGTCGAGGTCTTTCAGATCGATGTAGGCACGCCGGTAACGCTGGAAATTGTTTTGGGTGCGAATCAGGAAATAGACCGACGCGCCGATGAGTGCATAGGCAATGGGGACTTTCCAGTATTTGCGGTTATAGACCTGCCCTAAACCGGGCAATACTGCCGACATGATGGTTGCTTTCGCCGGAATGAGTTTTTGGGCGAAATACAGGGAATCGGGAGTTTGCTCATGGGCTGTAAGGGTGGTATCGGCTGTAATGATGGTATCGGCTGTAAGGGTGAGGTTCGACTGCTCAAAACGGATAACGGCCAGCGAATCCGGAGGGGAGGCTGGAGTTTGCCCGTGTAATGACAGGCACAGCAGTCCGTAAAAGGGAATCAACAAGCCTGTTTTGATAGATTCACTCATTTTCCGTCATTTTTTCCGCCTTCTGTATGATATATTTGAATTCGTCGTCGGTACGGAAATGAATCGTGATGCGTCCTGCTCCGGAGGAAGCATCTCTTTTCAAATCTACTTTCGTGCTGAAATACTTGCTCAGACGTTCGCGTAAAGGTTCGTTTTCGACTTCGGGAACAATGGTCGGCGGTTTCGCATCGGTAAAAACTACCATCGCCGGATTTTCGCCCGTTTCATTCGTTTCCTCCGGAATTTCCGTTTCGTCCGGTTTTTCGGGCTGGGTATGCCGGCGCACCATCTTTTCCACATGGCGTACGGACAATCCTTTTTCGACGATTTCGTTGAGCAGTTGCAGCAGGAACTCGCGGTCGTCGATATTGATCATTGCGCGGGCATGTCCCATTTCGATATTTCCCTGCCTGAGCGCCAATTGCACTTCTGCCGGCAGTTTCAGCAAACGCAGGTAATTGGCGACGGTCGAGCGTTTTTTGCTTACCTGTCGGCTTACTTCTTCCTGTGTGAGCGAGAGTTCGTCTATCATTCGCTGATAGCTGATGGCGATATCAACGGCATTGAGGTCTTCCCGCTGGATATTTTCCAGCAGCGCAAGTTTCAGCAGGTCTTCGTCGCCGATTTTCCGGACAAAAGCGGGTATCTCCTTCAACCCTGCCAGCAATGATGCACGATAGCGCCGTTCGCCGGATATAATCTGGTATTTGCCGTTCACCTCTCGAACGGTGACGGGCTGGATAATGCCTACCTGTCTGATGGAATCCGCCAGTTCTTCCAGCGCTTCCTGATCGAAAAAGGTACGGGGATTGGACGGATTGGCAATGATATTCGTCAATGCAATGTTGTTGGTCGCGCCGGCTGCCGGACGATTGGTGATCGGATTCGGAATGATTGAATCTATGCCTCTTCCCAAATGTTTTGCCATAGGTGGTTTTGCTTTTTGAATGATTATTTTTGAGATGCGTGCTTTTGAATCAGTTCATCGGCCAGATTCATGTAATTGAGCGCTCCGGGCGATTTTGCCTCGTAAAGAATCACCGGCTTGCCGTAACTTGGCGCTTCGCTGATCTTGACGTTCCGCTGGATAATGGTTTTCAACACCAATTGCCGAAAATGGCGGGTGACTTCTTCTACCACCAGCTTGCTTAAGCTGGTACGCGAATCGTACATCGTAAGCAGGAAACCTTCTATTTCAAGGTTCGGGTTGGTACTGGACTGGATCAGTTTTGTGGTGTTGAGGAGCTTGCCGAGTCCTTCAAGGGCAAAATATTCGCATTGAACAGGGATCATTACCGAATCGGCGGCTGTGAGCGCATTGGCGGTAATCAGTCCCAGCGAAGGCGAGCAGTCTATCAGTACATAATCATAATCGTCCTTTACCTGATGGATGATTCCTTTCATGATAAATTCCCTTTGAGGTATGTTGATAATCTCAATTTCGGCGCCTACCAAATCAATGTGCGAAGGAATGAGATGCAGGCGGGACAGTTCCGGCGTTTCGCATTTCAGGATGGCGTCCTTCGGATTGGCATGGTCGATGATACATTCGTAAATACTGATTTCTATTTTCTGCGAATCAAAGCCCAAACCCGAAGTGGCGTTGGCCTGCGGATCGGCGTCAATCAACAGAACGTTTTTTTCAAGTATAGCCAAACTTGCGGCCAGATTGATAGCGGTAGTGGTTTTGCCCACTCCGCCTTTTTGATTGGCTAAAGCAATTACTTTCGACATCTTTTTCTTTATTACTCAATATAAAATGTTACCCTTTGTCCCGAAAATTTTACGGGACAGTAACAAAGGGGGGACAAAGGTACGTGTTTTATCCGAATGAAAAAAGGCTATTATTTAAAATTATTTATTTTTTTAGTTAATTTTTTTATTGAGACGCTATGGGAAACAATTCTTCTAACCTCCTCGAAAGGTTTTCGCCTCTACATCCCTTTTATCTTATTTTTAGCCGGTCGGCAGTAGAAAGATAAAAAAACCGCTCTTGTCGGGAGCGGTTTTCTTTTATCGAATCGCCGCCGGCAGGTTCTAAAGAACGCTGCCGCGGCGGGTGTTCGCAATGCCTTACGGGGCTTCTATTTTTCCAAAGTCTTTCCATACAGGCGCTTCCTGATAAGCTGTTACCGAGCCTGCCGGCACTTTTAGCGCAAGTCTGCTTATCGGAACGTCAAAAAAAACATGGCTTTGGATGCTTTGCGGCGTGGCGCTCAGGTTGGTTACGGAGGTCAATTTTCTGCAACTGGCAAAAGCATGATCGCCGATAGAGGTCACCGAATTACCAATGGTCACGGAGATCAAGCTGCTGCATTCGTTAAAAGCGGCCTCGCCGATAGCGATCACCGAATTGGGAATAGTTACGGAGGCCAAGCTGCTGCAACCGGCAAAAGCATCATCGCCGATAGAGGTCACCGAATTACCAATGGTTACGGAGG
>JAIRLS010000322.1 GCA_031259205.1 Bacteroidales bacterium
ATCTCAAAAATTTGGTTTTTGCCGTAAGTTGTGTATTTTTGCATTTGAAATGGATAAAAACGTTAGTAATATACCGGATCGGCAATCGGGCTTGCAACTGGATCGGCTGGAAAGCCTGACCAACTATACGAGCAGGCAATTGCGCTGCAAAGGTTGTGAAAATCTTTGCATGGTGACGAAATTTACCTTTGCCAGCGGGAAATCGTATTATTCAGGAAACAAATGCGAAAAAATCTTTTCCAATAAGGGGAAAATTTCCCGTCAGGGCTTCAATCTGTACCAATATAAGAATGAATTATTAAACAATTGTGAAGGTAAGGACACGGAACACCCGCATTGGGTGATTGGTATTCCCCGTGTGCTCAACATGTTTGAGAACCTGCCGTTTTGGAGCGCCCTGCTTCGGGGATGCGGTATGGAAGTCGTTTTGTCGGCGCCATCCACCATGCAAATGTACGAAAAAGGCTTGGGTACTATTATGTCCGACAGCATTTGTTTTCCTGCTAAATTAGTACACGGACACATTTTCGATTTGGCGGAACGAAACGTGCAGCGGATTTTCTACCCGATGGTGATGTATGAAAAATTAGAAACCAAAAACGCTGTTAATACCTATAACTGTCCCATTGTCAGCAGTTATATGGAGGTTATCCGCAGTTCCGTCTGTCCCGGGCAACGTTGGAATATCCCCATGGATACCCCTGTCATTTCTTTTGCCGACGAAAAATTACTGGAACGCGCCTGTTACCGCTATCTAAGAAGTTTAGGCGTCGGAAAATCCTTTTTTCGCAAGGCATTTGAAGCGGCTCAACAGGCGCAGGCGGATTTCAAGAGAAAACTGACCGGTAAAGCCGGTGAAGTCATCCGTGCCGCTTTGGAAAACCGGCATACTTTAGTGGTATTGGCAGGTCGTCCGTACCATATCGATTCGCTCATCAACACCAAAGTACCCGACATGCTGGCCGAGATGGGCGTCGATGTGCTTTCCGAAGACGCTGTTGCAGGATGGGCGCCTATCCCCGCATTGCAAGTGCTGCCCCAGTGGAGCTATCCTAACCGCATCTATCAGGCGGCGGCATGGGTAGGACAACAGCCGGACAACGTACACATGGTGCAAATCAACTCCTTTGGCTGCGGCCCCGACGCCATCACCATCAACGAAACGCGCGAACTGCTCAAAAGCAAAGGGAAAACGCATACGCTGGTACGGGTAGATGAAATCACCTCCACCGGCTCGCTCCGACTGCGGCTCCGTTCGATGCTGGAATCCTTCGCTTTGCGAAATCCGGCGGAACCGTTTCAAAAAGACCGCGTACAAGTGGCTTTTTTTGAAGAAAAAGACCGCCACCGCACCATCCTCGCACCGGGTTTCTCACACATCTATTCCCGGATGCTGCCTCCTATTTTCGCCCTGGGAGGTTATACCCTCGAAAACTTGCCGCCCGCCGACAAATCATCAGTAGAAGCAGGCTTGAAATACGCCGACAACGAAATCTGCTATCCGGCCACCATCGTGGTGGGCGACATCATCAAGGCGCTGCAAAGCGGCCTCTACAACCGGCATCAGGTAGCGATAGGCATCACACAAACAGGCGGTCAATGCCGGGCTTCCACTTACCTGTCGCTCATCAAAAAAGCCCTGATATCGGCAGGATTCGAAGACGTTCCCGTTATTGCCATTGGTACGGAAGGGAAAATCATCAACAGCCAACCCGGATTCGACGTCAACTGGCTGAAACTGCTGCCTGTTATCTTTGAAACCCTTTGCTATGCAGACAGTCTGGCAATGATGTATTACTCGACAGCCGTACGCGAACTCCGCAAAGGCGAGGCCGAACATCTGTTAAACAAATACTTGCGGGCTGTTCAGCCCAAAATACTGAAAAAAGATATCCGGGCGATCTTCGCCTTACTCAGATGCGCCGTCAAAGAGTTCAACGAAATAAAAACCGATACGCTCCTGCATCCCAAAATCGGCATCGTGGGCGAAATCTACATCAAATACAACACTTTCGGAAATGCGAATATCGTGGATTGGCTCACTTCGCGGGGAGTAGAAGTGGTAGTGCCTCCGCTGATAGATTTTTTCCTGCAAAGTTTCGTCAATATCAAGGTGAACCGTCAGCAAAAAATCCGGCGTTCATCATGGTCGGACGTATTTGCCTATTTTCTGGAACAATACGCCAACGGCTTTATGAACCGTACCAACCGCATCATGTCCCGTTACAGCCGCTACGAACCTGCCCACAGCATCCATGACATGTCCAAAAAAGCGGCGCAAATCCTTAACCTTGCCAACCAGTTCGGGGAAGGGTGGCTCATACCGGGCGAAATAGCCGGTTTTGCCGAAAGCGGCGTGAACAACGTCGTCAGCGTACAACCCTTCGGATGCATCGCCAACCATGTCGTTTCCAAGGGCGTGGAAAAACGTATCCGCGACCGCTACCCCAGCGTAAATCTCCTTTTTCTCGATTTCGACAGCGGAATGAGCGAGGTTAACATCCTTAACCGCCTGCATTTCATGGTGAAAAATATTTCTACGTAGGCGACTCCCGTCAGGCAGGGATCCCAACCGGCCTGTTTTTTGTCGTTCTAAGAAACAGATACCTGACTTTGCGAAGTTAGGGATTGAAAAAACAAATATACGAAAAGGTTGGGTTTTGGACTTCTTTTGAAGAAGTATTCCGGTTCATTCTTTTATTGAGGCGCTATGAAAAACAATTCTTCTGACCTCCACTATAGCGCGAAGGCGCGAATGTAGAGACGCACGGCGTGCGTCTGAATGTAGAGACGCACGGCGTGCGTCTAAATGCTGAATACGCATCCGCTTTGGATAATGTGGAACGTCCTTTCAGGACTTTTAAGAGGGATAGGAAGAAAGCGGGAAACA
>JAIRLS010000337.1 GCA_031259205.1 Bacteroidales bacterium
CGACAAGACTAATTCCGGCACGGCTACGGACGCAGACGGACTGTTCAGTCTGAATGTTTCCTCCCTGCCCGCTACCATCGTAGTCAGTTACATCGGTTACAGGCCGCAGGAGATCGACGTCTATGAAACATCTTACGAAACGCTCGTCATTCCGATTGTCGAAGACTTGAATCTGCTGAACGAAGTCGTCGTCATCGGCTATGGCACGCAACGGCGCGGCGATATCAGCGGACTGGTGGCCTCAGTGCCGAAAGTGAACCTCGAACAGCCGCAAACGTCGTTCGATAACCTGTTGAGCGGCGCGGTGGCCGGAGTACAGGTGACGCAGAGTTCCGGGCAACCGGGCGCGTCGTCCTCTATCCGTATCCGTGGAGGTAATTCCATCACCGGCGGTAACGAACCGCTCTACGTCATCGACGGGCAAATCATGTACAATAATAACTCCGCTACTTCCACCGGCATCGGCTATTCGGGCGCGGGGCTAAATGCGCTGGCCACTATCAACCCCGCCGACATCGCTTCGATCGAAGTGCTCAAGGATGCTTCGGCTACGGCTATCTACGGCTCACGCGGGGCGAACGGCGTTATCCTCGTTACGACAAAGAAGGGTGAGGGCAAAGACCGCATACATTACACCGGCAGCACCGGGCAAAGCGTAATCAGTAAGCGCCTCGACCTGCTCAACGGTCGCGAATGGGCTTTGCTGCGTAACGACATTATTGCCGCCACTCCAAGTCTCGCTTCGAGTCCGCTCTTTACACAGGCGGAAATCGATGCTTTCGGCGAAGGCTACGACTGGCAGGATGCCGTCCTGCGCACAGCCCGGACGCAAAATCACCAGCTCTCCCTTTCGGGTGGCGACGATAAAACAAAATACCTCGTTTCCGGCAATTTCTACGACCAGCAGGGCATCGTCGTGAACAGCAGCTTCGAACGTTATGCCTTGCGGGTAAACCTGCAACGACAGTTGAGTGAACGCCTCAAAACGGGGCTGAACCTGTCGGTCAGTTCCTCGACGCAGGCAGGGGTTAGTTTTACTCCCAGCATTAATGCAACGGACGCCTACTCAAGCGCTCTGTTGACTGTGCCCGTGGTACCCATCTATAACGCCGACGGTAGTTATCACTTTGACGACACTTACGTCCTCGATCTAAACTCCCTGGCCAGTCTGGCGGACGTTACCAACGAAACGAAAGTAAACCGTACTTTCGGGAATTTCTTTGCCGAATACAAAATTATCCCGGAACTGACGGCAAAAATTAATGCAGGCGCCGATTTTATCAACGCCAAGCAAAATTTCTATGCGCCATCGTATACCGTAGGCGGACTAAACACAAATGGCGCAGGATTTGTCGGCAACAATGTCACACAGTCGTGGCAAACGGAGTTGACCCTGACATACGACAAATCGTTTAATGAGCACCACCTGACGTTCCTGGCAGGATATACGACAGAAAACATTCACTCGGAAAGCGTCCTTGCCTACGCCACCAACTTTCTGAACGACATCACCGGACATAACGACCTGGGAAGCGGATCGCCTTCGCAGCCTTCGAGTAATGCCGTTACTTCGGCGCTCAATTCGTGGCTCGGACGCTTGAACTACTCATGGAAGAACCGCTACAATGCGACTGCTTCGTTTCGTGCCGACGGTTCCTCCAGATTCGCGCCAAACTATAAATGGGGATACTTCCCTTCGCTGGGATTATCGTGGAACATCAGCGAAGAAGAATTTCTCAACAACCCGAACGCCATCAGCAATCTGAAACTCAGATTGAGCGTCGGAAGCATCGGTAACCAGGAAATAGGAGATTTCCAGTACGTGTCGAAGTATTCGCCCGTGATCTACAGTTTCGGACGGCAATTAGTAAACGGTTATGCTCCCGTTAACATTGCCAACAACGACCTGAAATGGGAAACTACCACACAATACAATGCCGGTATTGACTTCAGCCTGTTTAAAAATCGCGTCAACGTTGTTGTCGACGCCTACTATAAATTAACCTCCGACCTGCTGGTAGCGGTACCCGTTCCGACATCAAGCGGATACGCAGAGGGTCTGAAAAACGTGGGTAACGTTTCTAACAGAGGAATAGAATTTACCGTCAATGCCGATGTCATCAGAGGTAAAAAAGCGAAATCACTCGACTGGCATACCGCCCTGACTATTGCCCGCAACCAAAACAGGGTGGAAAGTTTGGGCGACGATGTGGATTCCTATACGCCGCGTGTGCCGAACCAGAATATCGGGCGCTTCAATCCGCTTATCGTGAAGGAAGGGTATGCGCTCGGTACCTTCTGGGGATACGAAACAGCCGGCATTGTACAGCAGGGAGATGATCTGTCCGCCGTTCCGGTACCGACATGGACCACCGGCGTACAACCCGGCGATCGCAAATATGTGAACCACGGCGGCGATGCCGGCATCATCGACGATGACGATCGCACGGTGCTCGGAAGCGCTCAACCCAAATTCACCTTCGGCTTCACCAATACTTTTTCGTACAAGGGATTCGATTTGAGCGCTCTGTTGCAGGGCAGTTACGGCAACAAACTATACAACGCCCTGCGTGCGCAGTTGGAAATCACCTCGACCGTGAGCAACGTGCTGGGTGTATTCAGAGATAGATGGACGCCCACAAATCCGTCGAACGATATCCCGCGCGCTACCAGCGCCCCCAGTTCCGTGGTCACCGACAAACTGGTTGAAGATGCTTCCTACCTGCGGCTCAAAAACGTAACGCTGGGGTATTCTCTGCCCAAAAGCCGGATCGACAGGGTGAACATCGAAAAGATAAGGCTGTTCGTCACCGGACAGAATCTACTCACGCTCACCGGATACAGCGGCTACGATCCCGAAGCGAATACATATGAACAAAACAGCCTCTATCAGGGCATCGACTTCGGAGCTTACCCGTCGTCCAAAAGCTGGCTGGCCGGAATTGAAATAACGTTTTAATCCATTACAAATAATTACAAATGAATACAAAGATGAAAAAGATTATATCGACTTTATTGATAGCGGTTGCCTTTGTGTCGTGCAACAACCTTGACCTCGAACCGACGGGCGTCATCACCAAACAACAGTTTTTTAAAACCGACAACGACGCTTTGGCCGCAGTCACCGGCATCTATCAGGCGCTCACCTATCCGGGAGGTGAACAGTCGCTGTACGGACGTAACCTCTACTTCCTCACGGATATGGGAACGGACTATGCCGCCGCCGGCGCGTCGGCCTCCAATTATCACGTGCAGTCCGTCAGCCGTCTGGCCGTCGAATCCGGTAACGACCGTGTATCGCTCGCATGGAAACAGATTTACAATGGCGTCAACCGCGCCAATATTGCCATCGACAATATCCCGGACATCACGGGCGGCGACCCTGTCTTGCGGGAACGACTGGCGAACGAGGCCAAATTCATACGCGCCCTGCTTTATTTCAACGCCGTACGCCTCTGGGGAGATGTCCCGCTGGTGTTGCACGAAGCGGAAGAACTGAAAAATGAAGTGTTGAAGGTAGGACATGCGCCTAAAGAGGAGGTTTACGCCCAAATCATCAGCGACCTGACCGACGCTCAGAACTTGCCGGCTACTTACGGGGCGACCGACAAGGGACGACCGACAAGCGGCGCAGCTAAAGCCCTGCTGGCTGACGTTTATCTCACCCGGAAGGAATGGACAAAAGCGCGCGAAACGGCACAGGACATCATCGCAAGCGCCAGCGTATACGGCTACAAGCTGGTGGACGATTTCGGCGAACTGTTCACCAAACCCGACAAGAAGAACGGACCAGAGCACGTCTTCTCCGTTCAGTTTGAAGACGGGCAAAGCGGCACGACCGGCTATGCCGGTAACATGTTGCCCGCCGCATCTTATTTCGGCCCTGTGGCCATCGAACCTGCCGACATCCCGTCGAACGATGAAATAGGGTACAACCGTTTCATCGACAACGGAACGATAAAGGATACACGCCGCGACGTATCGTACATCAAGCAAACGGCGACCGGCGTCGACCCTTCGACCGGTCAGCCGGTGATCTATACGTTTCCCCGTGCACTTTTTATCAAATACGTAAGCGACATTAACCGGGCTTATACCTTGCGCAGGAGCGACCCGATCGACTTCCCCCTGATCCGTTACTCGGAGGTGCTGCTGATTCTGGCCGAAGCACTCAACGAGGAAAACGGCGCCCCCACGTCGGAAGCCTACGAAGCTATCAACCAGGTGCGCCGCCGCGCTTTCGGCGAGCTGCCGTATACGCAGCCGTCTTCCAAGTCCGGCGTGGATTTAAGCGGACTCGACGCTGCCGGTTTCCGTAAGGCGATACAGGACGAACGCCTCTTTGAGTTTGTGCAGGAGGGCAAGCGATGGTTCGACTTGGTGCGCTGGGGTATTCTGGTGGAAGAAGTGAGCAAAATCTCTTTCAAAAACGCCGTGTCCGAACGCAACTACCTCTATCCAATCCCGCAGGAACAGATCGATTTGAATCCCGAAGGACTGTGGCAAAATCCGGGGTATTAACCCTATATCCGATAAGTGAATGATAATTTAAAAGCAATAAGAGTTATGAATACGAACAGAATGATTAAAGGCAGTTGCTACGGGTTGCTTGCCGGCTCGTTGCTGGCAACAGGCTGCGGCAAACAGTCGACAGGCGACAAGTCCGACGATGCCGGGTTTCCCGGTAAAATCGGTAAAACGTACGATGATTCGGAAGAGTATTTTGTCCGGCATCATCCGCAGGCGCCGAAGGGCGCGCCCAACGCGGTGTGGATACTGCTCGACGACGTAGGGTTCGGTGCAAGCAGCGCCTTTGGCGGGCTTATCCATACGCCTAACCTGGAACGCTTGGCGAACAACGGTCTGCGCTACACAAATTTCCACACCTGCGCCATCAGCGCGCCTACCCGCGCTTCGCTACTGACCGGACGCAATTCGTCGGCAGTGCACATGGCCGGTTTCGGACATGAAATCCTCTCCGCCGGGTTCCCGAGTTGGGACGGGCATATCCCGTCGACGGCGGGAACCATCGCCGAGATCCTGCGCGACAACGGCTATAACACGTTTGCCGTCGGCAAATACGGCCTGACGCCCGACGCCGACATCACCGAAGCCGGTCCGTTCGACCGCTGGCCGTCGGGCAAGGGCTTTGAGCGCTTTTTCGGCTTCCTCGGATCCATGACCGACCAGTACAAGGGTCGCCTGGTAGAGGACCACTCGTACGTCGAACCTGACGGGCGACACTTGAGCGAACGTATTACCGACCGGGCGATCCACTACATCTCCCGACAACACAAGGCTGCTCCCGACAAGCCGTTCTTCCTTTATTATTCTCCCGCCGCTACGCACTCGCCGCATCAGGTGGAAGCGGTATGGAGGGAGAAATACAGAGGCCAGTTCGACGAAGGCTGGGATGTGTACCGCGAAAAGGTGATCGAACGTCAAAAGCAGTTGGGCGTGATCCCTGCCGACGCTCAGTTGCCGCCACGCGAACCGCGTCTGGAGGCCTGGGACGACATCGACCCCGAACGGCGTAAACTCTATGCCCGCTTTTTTGAAAACTATGCCGGCTATCTGGAATATACCGACCACGAAATCGGGCGGCTGATCGGCCACTTGGAGGAATCGGGGCAACTGGAAAATACGGCGATCTTCATCGTCATAGGCGATAACGGCGCCAGCAAGGAAGGTTTTTTCGACGGGCAGGTGTTTGAAAAATTAGGCGCACTCGACAGCAGAGAAAAAATCCTGGCTACCAACCTGGAAAATGTCGACCTGATCGGCACGCCCCAGTCGTTCGTCAACTATCCCCTGGCCTGGGCGCAGGCAGCCAATACACCGTTCCGCAACTGGAAGCAGGATGCGCACAGCGAAGGGGGCACGCGCAACCCGCTGATTGTCTATTACCCAAAAGGAATACGGGAAAAAAGCGGCATCCGCACACAGTACGGTCACGTGATCGACCTCCTGCCCACAACGACGGAGCTGACCGGCGTCGCCCTGCCCGAATACATCCGCAGCGTGAAGCAGGATCCCGTTCACGGCACGTCGCTCCTTTATTCGTTCAATGACGAAGAGGCCGCTTCGAGGCATACGCTGCAACATTTCTATGTCTTCGGCGCACGCTCCCTCTACAAGGACGGATGGAAAGCCGCAACCGCTCACCGACCGGACAACGTAGACAACGTTTCCTCCCTGTCCTCTGCGGATACGTCCCGGATCGATCCCCAACGCTTCGCGAAAGATGTCTGGGAACTGTACAACCTCAACGAGGATTTCAATGAGTTGCACAACGTAGCGGGGCAATATCCGGAAAAGCTCGAAGAACTGAAAAAACTTTTCGACGAACAGGCGGAAAAGTATCAGCTTCGCCCGCTCCTCGACTGGTACGATCTCCAAAAAAGCTATGCGCACAGGGTAAAGTCTGGGCAGAGCGTTTGGAAGCGGGCAGAATGAAAAAGAAACCGAAAATAACCGCCTGCCTGGAAGCGTGGCTGTGCTTCCCGGCAGGTATTTAATAATTTAAAACGAATGTATTATGGCATCATTAACGAACATTGAACAAGTAATTGTAGAACTCTACAAAAACCTGCTTACCGACCGTGAAGACGATTACTACGGAAGAGTCGTCAACATCGCTTCGGTCAGCGAAGACGAACTGATCGAACGCGTGGTAAAATCCGGCACGGACATCCACGCCGCCACCCTGAAAGCCGCCTGCGAACTGCTGAAACGGGAAGCGCTGGACGCTATCGTGCGGGGTGATATTGTCAACTTTGGGTTGGGACACATTGCGCTCGACGTGCAGGGGTCGTTCATCGGCCAAGGCGCACAGTGGGACAGCCAGACGAACCGGCTCGTAGCCCGCATCGTCTCCTCGAACGTCGAAATGACGCTTTAATCACTAAAATCACTTAACTATGATAAGATTATTTTATTTTCCGATAAGCTGCAAACAGTTTTTGCAGATGTTTTTCTTTTCTGCTTTCCTGCTCTTGCTGAACGTAGTGACAGCAGTGGCTCAGGAAACGATAACAATCAAAGGTAATATCGTCGACGCGCAAACGAACGAAACAATTATCGGCGCAGTCATTCTCCTGAACGGAGGCGAACAGGGAAGCGTTTCCGATGCCGATGGGAATTTTGTCGTGGAGGTTAAATCCTTTCCGGCCTCTATCCGGGTCAGTTATCTGGAACGCTTTCGGCATGGACAGGCCGGAGCGGGCTGGAGAACGGTCGGCGATATCCACACCGGCTCTACGGCGACTTTCTGTCCGGGGAAGTTGCACCGGGAAAACCGGTAGTAGAAATCGCACGAAGCCTCGCGATAGAAGACTTCTTCAACTATGCCAACGCCCTGCTGACCGACAATCCGCCCTTTGAAGCCGACAGCGCTATCGTCCGGCGCATCGCGGTCCTGGGCGTGGGAGCAGGTCTGCAGTTCGACCTCTCCGCCTTCGACGCCGAAACGCAGGAGGCGCTGAAGCAAGTCCCCGCCGACGTATACGCGGAATTTGAAAAGCCCCTCGAAGGCGGCTACTTTGGCAAAATCACTTCCGACCCCGCCGCCAAGCCCGGCGACTTCAAGACCGACTATAACCGGCGTGCACTGGTTGCGTACCGGGGTCTCGGTGCATTGCCCCCCGAAGAGGCCGTCTACTACTCCTACTACACGGACAGCGACGGCGAACCGCTGAACGGAAAAAACCGTTACCGTCTTCACTTCGAGAAAGGTCAGTTGCCGCCGGCACAGGCCTTCTGGTCGTACACCGTCTACGGCAGCGATCGCTATCTGGTCGAAAATCCCATTCGCCGCTACGCTATCGGCGACCGCGACCCGCTACGCTACAACGCCGACGGTTCGCTCGACCTCTATTTGGCGAAAGAATCGCCCGGAAAAGACAGGGAAAGCAACTGGCTGCCTACCGGAGGCAATGACTTCAACCTCACGCTGAGGATTTATATCCCCACTCCGGCGTTTCTGGAAGACCGGTCTGCATGGGACGACCCGAAACCGGAAAAGACAGCACAGTAAAGATGCACCGCCAAACATCTGCAACATCAACGACAACCATTCCTCCCGTTCGAGGGGAAAATCGGTAAGACGGCAGCCGAAACGGAAGGCATGATTCTGAAACAAAATACCGTTTAAATACCCGGATCAACACTCACCGGCGCTGTCGGCGACGACGCTAAATCCCGGATCCGGGGCGTAAGCGTCAGACCTGTACCTAAAATCAGGTCTGGCGCATCTAAAATCCGCACGGTCAAGTAATTTGGCAGTTTCGGTGAAATCATAAAAGTGGCTCAGCAAATTTTTCCCTTATAAATTTTTATCGAATATTTTTATTCGTTTGTGTGTAATCTGAAAATTTTATGTACATTTGCAACAAAGAAAAAAATGACAGATTATGACTATGGCGGATAAATACACAAATCCTTACACCGATTTCGGATTTAAGAAGTTGTTCGGTACGGAGGCGAACATGGATTTACTGATCGATTTCCTCTGTTTCCGGAAAGGTATGTCGATGGAACACATTGCGAAAGCGACCGGGCTTGCCGTCGGAGAAGTTGCCATCATCCTGAAACAACAACATAAATAATTACCTTTAAACCATGCTAGTCAAAACGTTTGCAGCCGCAGTAAATGGAATATCCGCAACCATAATAACGATTGAAGTAAGCTGCACGAAAGGAATACAATTTTTTCTGGTAGGCCTTCCGGATGTCGCCGTACGCGAAAGTCACGAACGGATCATCTCTGCATTGCAGGTGAACGGCTATAAATTTCCGCGTAGCCGCATCATCATAAACATGGCACCTGCTGATATACGGAAAGAAGGCTCCGCATACGACTTGCCACTGGCCATTGGCATCATGGCCGCAGCCGGCGATATTGATGCGACGCGCCTTAACAAATATCTGCTCATGGGGGAGTTGTCGCTCGACGGCAGTCTCCTGCCTATAAAAGGCGCCCTGCCTATCGCAATCAAAGCGCGCGAAGAAGGATTCAACGGATTTATTTTGCCTAAACAAAATGCTTATGAGGCGGCAGTAGTAGAGGATCTGGAAATTTTAGGCGTAGAAAACATAAAAGATGTAATTGACTTTTTCAGCGCCAAGAACACGTTACAACCCACAATCATCAATACTCGGGATGATTTTTTTGCGGAACAACAACATTTTGACAACGACTTCTCCGACGTACGCGGACAGGAAAACGTAAAACGCGCCCTCGAAGTTGCGGCTGCCGGAGGACATAATATCATAATGGTAGGGCCTCCGGGAAGCGGGAAATCAATGTTAGCCAGGCGGCTACCGTCCATTCTTCCGCCTCTTACCATTCAGGAGGCGCTCGAAACGACAAAAATTCATTCGGTTGCAGGGAAAGTCGGGGAGCAGGTCTCATTACTTTCGCAACGGCCTTTCCGTTCGCCTCACCATACCATATCGAATGTTGCAATGGTAGGCGGAGGTTCTTTTCCCCAACCGGGAGAGATAAGCCTTGCTCACAACGGCGTATTATTCCTCGACGAACTGCCGGAATTTAACAGGAACGTACTGGAGGTGCTTCGCCAGCCTCTCGAAGACAGGCATATAAATATATCAAGAGCCCGGTTTGCGGTTGATTATCCGGCCGGATTCATGCTGGTAGCATCTATGAATCCTTGTCCGTGTGGATATTACAACCACCCTGCCCGTCCTTGCGTGTGCCCTCCGGGAGCCGTTCAGAAATACATGAACCGCGTCTCCGGCCCACTATTAGACCGTATCGATATACAGATAGAAATAGTGCCGGTGCCGTTTGAAAAAATATCGGAACAAAAACAGTCTGAAACGAGCGCAAGTGTACGTGAACGTGTTGTCCGCGCACGCGAAATACAAAAAGAACGTTTTACCGGTAGTGAAGGTATTTATTGTAATGCCCAGATGGATTCCAAACATCTTCATAAATATGCCGTTCCTGATAATGCAGGATTGGCATTGCTAAAAAATGCAATGCAGCGCCTGACGCTGTCGGCGCGCGCTTATGACCGTATCCTGAAGTTGTCGCGGACAATTGCAGACCTTGACGGATCGGAAAATATCCGTCCCCATCATCTTGCCGAAGCCATCAATTATCGCAATTTAGACCGCGAAAGCTGGGGTGTATTATGATTTACAATAAAAAGTGCATTTTTTAACTTTTTTTTGTCGGCAAGAATCACATCCGGCGAAAAATCCGAAAGAACGCCTCTTTACAAAGCCCAGCGTAAGGCTTTATTGAAAAAATATTCGGCGTTCCTCATCCCTTTGCTTCTCGTCAATGTACTATACACCGTTTTGCGCGATATCATACACGTTATAAGACAAATCACCGGATATTAGTGCAAGGCATGACACGCCTGGGTTACGAGCCTTTGTTGCCGGCGGAAAACCAATCGCCCGTTATTACCTCTTTTTTGTATCCCAACCCATCGTTTCATTTTGAGACTTTTTATACTAAATTGAAACGGAAAGGATTTGTTATCTATCCGGGAAAGATATCGCAGGCAGATACTTTCCGTATCGGAACGATTGGCGATATATATGCGCATGATATGGAAGCGCTTATTAAGGCGGTAGAGTCTATTTGAAAAACGGCTGCCTGATGCTTATTGATGATCCGTATTACATTTCTTCCCGTGCACGATCCCGGATTTAATCGTCTTCCGGATTCAACCGGTCTTCATCATCCGTATCCGGGAAAGGATCGACGGGAGGTTCCGGCCCCTTGTCCCGAAAATAAAAAGCAAACGCTATTCCTGCCAGCAACCCCGAAAGGTGCCCTTCCCACGATACTGATGTACCTGCGTAAAGCGTCGGGAAAAAAGCCCATACAAATCCACCGTAGAGAAAAGCGACAAGCAGCGCAAACGCACGTTGACGGGGAACTTTCTTTATCACTCCACTCATAAAATGAAAAGCAGCCAGGGCATAAACAACTCCGCTCGCGCCTATATGTACGGCGCTCCGCCCCATAAGCCAGGTAAGAAGCCCGCTTAGCATATATAAACATAGCAAAATACGCCATGCACCCTGTTTATAAAACAAAAACATCCCAAAGATAAGCAGTAGCATAGCCGGCGTATTTGAGACAAGATGCTCCCAATCGGCATGTAGCAGAGGCATGGTAAAAATACCAGCCAAACCCGTCAGCTCCAACGGCTGCAAACCATACTGTTTCAGACGTAAAGAAAATACGGCTCCGACGACCTGCACAGCCCACGGCATTGCCGTCAGTAGCGCAGAACACATTACTGCATGCCGCAAGTCTCTCTTCTCTTCTGTCGTTTTATCATCCATAACGTAACAAATATACATATTTTTCATATATTCCCCCTATAAATTTCGCCGGACATTTTTATCGGTCTGTGTGATATGTCGAAAGTTTCATGTATATTTGCCGCATGAGAACGACAATTACATTAGAAACGATGAGATTCCACGCTTCCCACGGCGTAACGGAAGAAGAACGTCTCATTGGCGGAACATTCCTCGCCGACATATCCTATACGATAGATACGGACGCCGTCGAAACGGATTGTATAGAAGACACCATCGACTATGCCGAGATATACGACCTCATAAAAAAAGAAATGATGAAGTCGTCGAAACTGATAGAACACGTTGCCGGACGTATTATGAAGGCTGTTAAAAACAAATTTCCGCAAATATCGGAAATAACCGTCAAAATATCAAAACTGAACCCGCCCGTAAACGGTGAAACCGGAAGGGTGACGGTAACAATCAAATAATGAACAAAACATGAACTCTCGGTTAACCGCGTTTATTACAATTCTCACAAGTTCCTTTGAGATAAAACTGTACATCTTCTATCTTACCACGGAAATTTTTTGGTAGAAACTTTTCTATATCCATCTCCAAATCAATAATTTCCCCGCAACTCTTGCAGCGGAAGTGCGCATGAGGCGCCGTATGTCCGTCGAAACGGGCATTCTTCTCGTCAATCCCGATGTATGTCGCCGCACCATGCTCGACAAACAGTTTTAATGTATTATATACGGTTGTCTTTGATAATGTAGGTATTTGTTTCCGTAAAACTTCGAATATTTCATCTGCTGTAGGATGCGTTCTGTTATGATTTAAATAACGCATAATCGCAATACGCTGAAACGAAGGACGTATGCCAAATCCTAATAAATACTGACCTGTAGTATCCATAAATCCCGTGTGTTTATTACAAATTTAAATTGATTACAAAGTTAGAGACAAAAAATGAATTCGGCAAACAAATTGATATTATTGTCAGTTAAAAAACATTTATCCATATATCTAACATACTATTTATAAGTCTCTTTAATCGTTTCGATGCATTCCAGTTCTTTACGAAAAATGATTTTCCGAATAAAAGATTTTATAAATCCGAATCCATATCCGTATATTTGTATAAATGAAGTAATTAAAGAGAGTCCTGCGATTCGTAAGTTTTTGGTCTTTGCCAGCGAATCGGAAAACAGGAGAAGAATATAAATTGCCGGAAATGCAAGAAACCGCCATGAAACGAATAAAGCGAGTATAACTATGGCAATGCTTCCCAAAACAAAAAGCGCAGGCAGCATATGTACCGGTTTCAGGGAATTTGGGTATAATTTATACAGATTAATACGCGCCTGACCAAAAATATGAACTTGTTTATAAAATCTTTTCAGATTAACGCGGCGTTTATGGTAAACATAGGCGTCATGATATAATTTTGTCGTAAATCCGGCATTGTTGATACGTATGCTGAGGTCTATATCTTCCCCATACATATCTTTGAACCCTCCTACGGCTTCATATACCGATCGTGAAAACCCCATGTTGAATGTTCGCGGTTTGAATTTTTCCATGTTAACCTTCCCGCCGCGTATTCCTCCGGTTGTCCAGAATGACGTCATTGCGTAGTTTATCGCTTTCTGCATAACGCTGAACGATGGGTGCTCTTTGTCAGGGCCACCGAAGCAGTCGGCATAATCTTCACGAAGCATCCGGTGTACCGTTTCGAGATAATGGGGAGGGATGATGCAGTCGGAGTCGAAAAAAATAAAATAGTCGCCCTTCGCATTTTTCATGCCGACATTGCGGGTGTCGCTTCGTCCGGTATTTTCTTTTACAATATAACGGATATTAATTTTTGACCGGTTTTTTTTCACTTCATCCGCACATGGACGGGACGAACCATCTTCGACCAGCACAAGTTCGAAACCGGTATAAGTCTGCACAGATAAACTCTCCAGCAACTCATGTGCTTCATCAGGGCGGTCATATATCGGGACAATAAGAGAAAAAAACATAACTATAATTAATTATTACCAATAAATTTCGAAGCGGAGTATCTTTATCATATAAATACAGTTCGGATACGCCTGTTTAGGGAATATTTTAAATATTAACCCGTTATTTTTAATTCGTTTATGATTCGAGGACATTTCCCCCATTTCTCGATAATCCACAAGACATATCGTATATCTACGCTTATCGTGCGTTGCAATTCAGTCTCAAATGCGATATCTCCGCTCATTGCTTCCCAGTTCCCATCGAAAGCCAGCCCTATCACCCGGCTGTTTTTGTCGAATACGGGACTACCTGAATTACCGCCGGTGATATCGTTATTCGAAAGAAAACACACTTGCAGTTCTCCGTTTTCGTTGGCATAATTTCCAAAGTCGCGTCCGCCTATTATATCGATTATTTCCGGTTGAAGCCAAAACTCATAGCTTGAAGAATCTTCTTTTTCCAATAACCCCAACGACGTGGAGTAATAGTTATACCATGTCGCATCAAAGGGGCGATATCCTCCTATCGATCCATAACTCAAGCGCATCGTAAAATTTGCGTCCGAATAGAGGATGCTGTCGGGATACATCTCTTGGAGAGCTGCAAAATACAGCCGTTTCCCCTTCATAATTTCATATTCGGCGTCGCTTAGTGACTGTGCGACCTCCATAATCGTCATAATAACGGATAATGATAGCAGCCCCGCGGGATCTTTTTTCATATATCTGTCGTATTTCTTTTTATCCTTCAGCAGTTCAACTATTTTTTCTTCGGATAAGACGGCTGTTTTTGCGAACAAATCATTTGCGTAGCGTTCATAGTCGCCTTTGTACTTTTTATCTATTTCGGGATAAATATCCGGCAGATATTCCGAGGGGACACGTTCTTTGACGATTTTCATCATTGAGGCAAGCGTCTTCCTGTCTAATCCCGGATCGTAATCTTTAAAGAAAGGACGGATGCGGTCGTTCATGATGTCTTCTATCTCTACGGTTGAAAGATTATCATTGCTGATCTGTCCGAATATTCTTGTAAGACGTATTATTTCCGCACCATTAGCGAATGCTTCGGTAAGGTAGGTAAGATATTTTCGCTTTTCGTTTATCTGACGATAGTTTTCCCGAAGTAAACGAAGGACGTTTCCATAGGTATCTTTTTTCCCGGAAGACTGCACCCATTTGTCAAACGCCGCTTCTTCCTTTTGCTTGCGTTCTATGACATTCCGACTTGTAAGTCCGCGATTCATTCCGATGGAATTTTTCCAATAGTTGGCGCTTCCGGCATACTTTGAGGCATATTTTATACGTATGGCGTCATCTTTCTGCATAGCTTCCTGCCATATATCCTGCTTTATTTTGCGCACTTCTATCCGGGGTTTGTTCGTGCTTTCGATGCGCTGTTGCGTTCCCCATGAAGAGAGGTAGCGATCCGTACTGCCGGGGAAGCCTATCGTCATGGCAAAATCTTTATCCCGATAACCTTGTATAGATATTTCCGCTACAAATTTCGGGGTGTACGGGCAGTTATTTACATCGTATTCCGCAGGTTTGTTATCGGCGTCGGCATATACGCGGAACACAGAAAAGTCGCATGTATGGCGAGGCCACATCCAGTTGTCGGTATCGCCGCCGAATTTGCCGAGAGACGAAGGCGGGGCAAAAACCAAACGCACGTCGTGATATACGTCATACACAACCATATAATATTTGTTCATATTGTAGAAAGGTACGATTTCGGCTTCGGCAAAACGGCCTTGCCCGACAGATCCCACTATTATTTCTCCAATTGAATCGGCGGCGACAATGCGTTTGTATTCGTCGTCAATATGCGATATCCGGGGAATGATACTATCTGTTACGTCAATCGTTTCTTTAAGATAACGTACGCTTAATCCTTCTACCGGAAGTTCGTCCGCGTTATTTTGTGCAACGAACCCATTTTTCAGGTAGTCGTATTCCACGCTGCTAAGTTTTTGAATGGAACCATAACCGCAATGGTGATTGGTAAAGACAAGTCCCGTTTCCGAAACCGTGATACCGGTGCATCCTCCGCCGAAAATAACAACGGCATTTGCTACACATGGCGAATCTTTGTCATAAATATACTTATAATCGGGCACGAACCCCAGTTCTTTCATGCGGGCTAAGTTTTGCTCATGAAGTTCGTTAATAATCCACATGCCTTCGTCAGCATAAACGTTATTCAATCCGGCAAGCAGTAGCAATAAAAATCCTATTTTTTTTGTTAAATTCATAATTGTTTGTCAATAATTTATCTATTATAGTATGATGAATATATCTAAAGATATAATCGGGGGGCAAATGTATGAAAAATAATTGGTATATTTATAATTAACGTTCGCTCCATGACACACCCTCTTGTTTTTTATTTGCAGAAATTCCTTACGGTGACGGCGTTATTGTTATCAAATTTATTAATTCCAAACATATATACTCCCGCAAATCACACGGTTAACAGGCTTGCCTGTAAATCAGGATAAATTAAATCTGCTCCAGTATCTTTTCATTTCGTGCGTTTGAAAATTTGGAATTTTCATGTATTTTTGTGCAGCAAATTAAACATTATATCATAACGGTAAAACAGAGAAGATTATGGAAACGAAAGAGCAGTACGGCGAAGAGCCGAAATCGTGCGTCATCGCCAACCCTATATACGACACCGTATTTAAACGGCTGATGGAGAACGAGCGCATAGCACGGTTTTTCCTCAGCACGCTGTTAGATGAGAACATCCTGTCCATAAAAGCTCATCCGCAGGAGTTTACGTACCGGAAAAAAACAAAAGAAAGCCGGACGTCGTCCGATGACGACAACATCGGTTATTCCATATACCGGATAGACTTCATGGCTACGATAGAGACAAAAGAGGGCGAGTGGAAAAAAATCCTGATAGAAGTGCAGAAGTCGTGGGACGAGACTGACGTTATCCGCTTTCGCAACTACCTGGCAGAGCAGTACAAAATTGTAG
This sequence comes from Bacteroidales bacterium, assembly GCA_031259205.1. Lineage (GTDB taxonomy): Bacteria > Bacteroidota > Bacteroidia > Bacteroidales > UBA4181 > JAIRLS01. Next base: position 16,291 of record JAIRLS010000337.1, read on the forward strand.
ACCGTATAAACGGCGAGGAGATAGTCTTGCCCATCACTACTATCTATATCCTTGGTGGCAGGCTTGCCGAAATAGAAAGCCCGTGCATCAAGGTAGAGCGTCATTACCGAGACTTGGTACACGGTAACGCGGTCGAGGCGAAGTCGCCCTTCGTGGAGAAGCTCACCCACGACAGTTATGTAATCCAGGCAGGAAGAATTACCGACAAACGCTACGGCACAAAGTTGAACGAACTGCTGAGTCTCTTCGAGCAGGCGCATTTCATCCGTGAAGATTCGGAAGTAAGCAAGCAATACGCGTTCCGGTCGGATGATAAGGAGATACGTTTCATCACCTCCATACTTAATGAAATGGTAGCCGACCCTGCAGAACGTGAAGAAATAGAAAAGGAAGCGGAAGCGCTGCGCACGATAGACGCCCTTTTCGGAAAGACGCACCGAAAGCAGAAACGTATCATCGAAGAACAGGAGAAGGCGCTGGAGGAAAAAGACAAAGCGCTGGAGGAAAAGGACAGCGTGATTGGAGAGCAGGCGAAAGCGCTTGAGGAGCAGTCGAAGGCGTTGGAGGAGCAGGCAAAGGCGTTGGAGGAGCAGGCAAAGGCGCTAAAAGAAAAGGATAAGGCCTACGAAGAGCAAGCCAGACAACTTGCCGAGATGAGACGTCGGTCGAACGCAGAATGATTTGCTCTCATTTTATCGCAACCGTGTTGCCGGGCGCTGTTGAGCGGAAAGAAATCATTTTGTACGCATTTGATAATTTGGAATTTTCATGTATTTTTGTGCAGCAAATAAAACATTATATCATAACGGTAAAACAGAGAAGATCATGGAAACGAAAGAGCAGTACAGCGAAGAACCGAAATCGTGCGTAATCGCCAACCCTATATACGACACCGTATTTAAACGGTTG
>JAIRLS010000011.1 GCA_031259205.1 Bacteroidales bacterium
ATCCAAGGTGATTTAAAGAAGCGGCATAATCAGGATGTTCTTTACCCAACACCTTTTCCCTGATTTCCTTTGCCTCTAAATAGTATTTCTCTGCCTGTACATAGTCGCCCGAACTTTCATATTCGTTAGCTTTATTTTCCAAAATATTGGCCGTCCATTCGGCATGTTGTTTGGGCAGACGGTATTGATAAGGCTGTATCAATGTTAGGGCTTCTTCATACCGGTTAGAAAGACATAAAGACTCAAATTGTTTATAAATTTCAATCGTTTCCTGAATTTCCGACAAACTGTCGGCCTGCGCTATAACGGCGTTTACTTCCTGCGCTTTTGCGCTTGCATAAAACCCGAACAGCGCGGCAAGCAAGATCAGGCTTGCCTTTCTGTTCGCACTTTTAAAAACTGTTTTCATAGATATAATACTTTTGATGGTTTTCCTGTCGCTTGTTTTGGGGACGTAAAACCAGCCATACAAGCGTCTTTATATTTAATGCGATGACCATGCGACTAAAGGGTCTTTAGAAACTCGACTAAAGGGTCTTTAGATAAAATGTTGTTGCCCTTGTTATTTAATTTAATGCTCCCTACTCTATATAAAGGCTTTTCGGGTTTCGCCGGCGAATCAACACATTCGATGAAAAACAGTCCCGTTTTTGAATATTTTCGGTAAAAACGGAAGGCGCCTTCATGATGTGGTGAAAAATCGAAGGGCAAATATACAAGATGAAAAATTATTTTGCAAGTCTTTTTTGACATCATGTAAAAAGCAGGCGGTCATAAAAATTCGTCAATGAGGGGAAAGGCTTCATTTGCCGGTGCAGGTAAGAGGAGTTTTCCAAAAAACTCCCACAGAACCGAAGATGAAAACTCCCGTTATTCGGCTCGTCTTATCTTCGCCGGTTTCAATCTGAATGGCGCAAATTCAACTGTCGCATGATGGGGGAGCGGATAACGCCGGAAGGCGTTGAATGTGCATCACCCCAAACAGGCGCGGCGCAGTTCGGGGAATGTCGCCAACCCTCCCGAACAACTCCGTAGTGAGGTTTTGCGATATGATTCCGGATAAAACGCTATGTATATCTCCATCATAATGCGATTCGGGATTTTTGGGATTACTGTGTTCCCTGCATTAATTTTGCGCGGCGTAAACCTTGCTGTCAAACTGTTCGTTGAGCGTTTGTTTAAACTGTTTTCCGGCGATGATGGCTGCGCCGTAAGCGCCCATCAGTTCGGGTATGTCGGTGAGGATTACGGTTTTCCCCGAAAGGAGTTCCAGCGCCCTCCGTACCGAAGGATTCCGGAAGACGCCTCCCTGTACCGACAGGCGTTCGCCGAGTTCATCCATATTGGTAACATTCAGCACTTTGATTAGCGCATTTTTGATGACGGAGTAGGAGAGGCCGGCGGCAATATCTTCAATGGGGGCGTTTTCGCGCAATGACTGTTTTACTTTGGAGTTCATGAATACGGTGCAGCGCGTACCGAGGTCGCAGGGGGCGGTCGATTGACATGCCTTGAGAGCGAACTCCTGCACCGTCAGATCGACGTTTTTACCGAAAGTCTCAATAAAGGAGCCGCAGCCCGACGAGCAGGATTCGTTAAGTTCGATGCGCCGGATAGCGCCGTCGCGGATAAAGATCGCTTTCATGTCCTGCCCGCCGATATCAAGAATGAACGATACGCCGGGGTCGATGTGATGTGCGCCGGCATAGTGGGCGATGGTTTCCACAACGCCGTCGTCTATTCCGAAGGCCGCTTTGATGAGGTCTTCACCGTAACCGGTTACAATACTTCGAGATATGGTCAACGTCTTTCCTGCGACGGACAGTTCTTTTTTGAACAGTTGCAGCCCTTCGCATACTGTTTCGACGGGTTGGCCGCGATTGTTCCGGTAAAAACCGAACAACAGTTCGTTGTCCTCGCCCAATGTTACGATTTTGGTGGTAGTGGAGCCGGAATCAATGCCTACAAAGCAGGATTGTCCGCTGTATTCGGCCAGTGCGGTACGTTTTACGGCTACAGGCCGGTTGTTGGTCTGCCATTGTTGCCAATCGGACGGGGACGTGAAAAGGGGAGGCAAACGATGGCGAACGGCCTGATGCGGACGGGCAGAGAGCTGCGACAACAGTTGCTGCAGCCGCATCGGGACGGAGCCTTCCTCTTTGCACGACAGCGCCGCCCCCAATGCAGGGATGATTTCCGGATGTTCCGGGTGAACAATATCCTTTTCGGTGATATTTAATGCTTTTGAGAAAGCATGGATCAGTTCCGGCAAAAAGGTAAACGGCCCGCCGATGAACATGACTTCAGGCAATACGCCGTAACCGCGTGCCAGCGTGTTAAGACACTGTACGGCTACCGCATGGAACACCGATATGGCGATGTCTTCCTTCGGGATTTTACGGCTGATAAGGTTTTGCACGTCGGTTTTGGCGAAGACGCCGCAACGGGAAGCGATAGGATAGAGGTGTTGGTGACGGGCGGCCAGCCGGCTCATCTCTGCTGTTTCAATGTTGAGCAGGGCGGCCATCTGGTCGATAAACGCCCCTGTTCCCCCGGCGCAACTTCCATTCATCCGGATGTCGGGAATCCTTCCGGCGGGAAAGAAAATCATTTTTGAATCTTCTCCGCCGACGTCAATCAGTGTTTTTACCTGAGGGTAGCATTTGTGTACTACTTCGGTGGCAGCGATCAGTTCCTGAATGAAAGGGATACCGGTATTCTCGCATATCCCCATGCCGGCGGAGCCTGTGACTGTAAGCGATACGTTTTCCTCTCCAACGACAGAAGCGGTTTCCTTCAACAATGCCGATACTGTTTCATATATCTGCGTATGATGTCGTACATAACTGCTGTGTATGAGTTGCGACCGTCCGTCTACCACTGCAATTTTTGCCGTTGTAGAGCCTACATCCAAGCCTATCCTGCATTCCATGTATTAATGACTGTATAACACAGGGTTCAAATCGGGATCATTGTACATCTTCATTTGTTTGTACACTTTCATGTACTTGCGTCCGTTTCGGATGTCGTCCAGCAGGGCGTCTATCGCTTCGGACAGGTCTTTGTCCTGCGCCTGAAGAATATGGAGTTTGGAAGTACATTGCATACGATGTTCTTCCGATACATCCCGGCTTGCTTCTATCTGCATGTGGTAAATTTTTAGCGCCAGAATGGACAGGCGGTCAATCGCCCATGCGGGACTTTCGGTATTGATCGTCGCATGAGGCTGTATGGCCACGTCTTTGTACAAGTCGAGGAAATAACTGTCTATCAGTTCCACCAAATCCGTTCGTTCCTGATTGGAACGGTCAATCCGGCGCTTGATTTGCAGCGCCTCGACAGGGTCGATGGCCGGATCGCGAATAATATCTTCCAAATGCCATTGGACAGTATCGACCCAGTTCTTCAAAAACAAATAATATTCAATACTTTTGAAGGGATAAGGATTTTGAATGACCGTATCTACATGATCTTTCACATGGTATTGCAGGATACAGCCGTTAAATATCTCTCGGCATTTTTGCGTAAAATGATTCATCTCTCAAATTTTTCACAAAAGTAATATTTTTTCTGCAATTACGCGGCCGGCAAATTTTTCGGTAACGTCAATAATTCCGCATCGCGAATATCATTCCACAGGAATACAATATTTTGCAAAGACATTATCCCGTGCGTTTGCGTTCGAAATATGGCCTTTTGGATTTTTTTTATTTTCTTTGTCATCCGAAATCATGTGATCATTTAAAAATTGTTTGATGAGTATGAATGTGATACAGACCGAATTTCAAGGTCTTGTAATTGTTGAATCGACGGTATTCGAGGATACGCGCGGGTATTTTTTCGAGAGTTACAATCGGCAATCGTGGGAAAAAGCCGGAATACGGACAGTGTTTGTGCAGGACAATCAGTCGTTTTCTCACTATGGGGTTATTCGCGGTCTGCATTTTCAAATGCCGCCGTATGAGCAGGCCAAACTGATACGGGTGCTGGAAGGAGTCATTTTCGATGTAGCGCTTGACCTGCGCAGGGGAACGCCTACTTTCGGGAAGTGGTTTGGAGTGGAACTGTCGGCAGAAAACAGGCGGCAACTGTATATTCCGCGAGGATTTGCACACGGTTTCTCAGTATTGAGCGAACAGGCCTCCGTTTTTTACAAATGCGACAACTTTTACCATCCGCAGGCCGAAAGAGGGATTCGTTATAACGACTTGCATTTGGACATCCGGTGGAAAATCGACGATACTCAAGTGGTCGTTTCTCCCAAAGACCTGAATCTGCCTGCTTTTGATACATCCGGAAACTATTTCATCTTTACGCTATGAATTTATTGATAACAGGGGCTAACGGACAATTGGGAAACGAGTTGCGAAGGCTTTCCGTCGGATATGAACGACTGCGTTTTTTCTTTACGGACGTGAAAGAGTTGGATATTACGCAACCCGACGCCGTCGAAAAGTACTTCGTCTGCAACCACATACAGGCAGTAGTTAACTGTGCGGCATATACGGCGGTGGACAAAGCAGAAACAGACGAAGCTGCGGCAATGCTCGTCAATGCCGTGGCGGTGCGAAACCTGACGGAAGCCTGCACGAGGCATCACGCGCAACTGATACATATCTCTACCGATTACGTTTTCGACGGCCGCGCCTGCGTACCCTACAGGGAAGACCATCCAACCTCCCCGCTGTCCGCTTACGGACGCACTAAACTTGCAGGCGAAAAGGAAGCCTTGAAATCCGCCCGGTCTGTTATCATCAGGACGTCGTGGTTATATTCAAGCTTCGGAAACAACTTCGTGAAAACCATGCTGCGGCTGGGCAGGGAACGCGAGAGCCTGAACGTGGTGTTCGACCAGACAGGCACGCCTACTTACGCCGCAGATCTGGCGCGATGCATCATGACGATAGTCGAAAAAATGCCGGATAATGGTTTTGTACCGGGGATTTTCCATTTTTCCGGCGAAGGCGTATGCAGTTGGTACGATTTTGCCCGCCTGATCATGCTGTCGGCTGACCTGAAATGCAGCATACAGCCGGTAGAAAGCAAAAATTATCCCACCCTTGCCGTTCGTCCGCATTACAGCGTACTCAACAAGGCCGCCGTGAAAACCGCCTACGGAATCGTTATTCCTCACTGGCAGGAAAGTTTGGAAAAATGCCTCCATGAAATACTTTATACAAGAACTGTATGATAATGAAGAAAACAGGGATAATGACGACGGCAGCGCTCATTCTCATGCTATCCCTGCAAATCGTTGCAGGGCAGGAATCAGATCGCAGGGCGGACAGTCTCCGGATCATTATTGCAGGCGACATGATGGGGCATGGGATGCAAATCACCGGGGCATGGCGCGACGGAGGCGATTCGTCGTATAATTACCTTCCCGTTTTCCAATACGTGAAGGAGTATATTTCATCGGCAGATCTTGCCATCGCCAATTTGGAAGTGACTTTGGCGGGAACGCCCTACACGGGTTATCCCAAGTTTTCCAGCCATTCGTCTTTTGCCGTTGCCTTGAAAGACGCGGGGTTTGACGTGCTGGTGACGGCCAATAACCACTCGCTCGATCGCGGAAAGGAAGGTCTGGAACGGACGGTGGATGCGCTGGACAGTATCGGACTGCTCCATACAGGCACTTTCAAAGACTCCGTCGCATGGAAAAACGACTATCCCCTGCTATTGACCGTCGCCGGCTTCAATATCGCCCTGCTGAATTACACTTACGGCACCAACGGCATAGCCACCGTAAAGCCCAACATAGTCAATCGTATTGATACTGTCCGGATGGCGTCCGACCTTGCCCGCGCCGCACAGTTAAACCCCGATTTCATCATTACCTGTATTCACTGGGGCGAGGAATATCAAAATACGGAAAACCAAACTCAGCGGAAATTAGCCCGTTTCCTTGCCCGTAACGGTTGCCGGCTGATAGCGGGAGCGCATCCGCATGTCGTGCAACCTTTCGCCAAAATAGCAACGGCAGACGGGGATTCGGTGCCGGTGATCTATTCCCTTGGTAATTTTGTGTCCAACCAGCGCGACCGGTACCGCTACGGCGGAATCGCACTCGACGTCGTTCTTGTTAAATCCGACAGCCTCGTGCATATTGCCTCGTGCGGATATGAACCTTTTTGGGTACATCGTTTCCGCGACAATGCGGTATCGGTGTTCAGAGTCATACCTGTTAACGACTGGCTGTCGCATCCGGAAAAATACCAACTCTCCGGCGAAAGCAGAGAACAACTGATCCAATTCTTCGACGATACCCGGACGCTTCTGCCCGGTTTACCCTTCAGCGGATATTTCTCTGCCGAAAAACAGAATGACGACAGACACATCCCGTCCTTGCTCCCCTCGCAATAACTGCGAAGGCTGTATTCTCACCGAGTGAAATACTCCATTCGGCATACGACGGAGTGTTATAAGTGGTTTGTTTGGCTACGCCGATTTAAAAATCCGCATCCCCAAGCCTGTTCCGGACATCTCCTGTCAGCCTCGATTATTGTTGAGGATATGATTCACTTCTTCAACTGTCAGACCGGTTAATTTGGCAATCTCTGCAACAGACATACTGTTTTGGGATAAGTTCAGAACAAAATTTACCCGTGCCTGTTGTAATCCTTCTTGCAATCCTTCTTGTATCCCTTCTTGTATCCCTTTTTGTAATCCTTCTTGTAATCCTTTTTGTAATCCTTTTTGCATGCCTTCTTGTAATCCTTTTTGCATGCCTTTTTGCAATCCTCTCTGCTCTCCTATGGCGATGCCTTTTCTTGTTGCGTTATTGATGCCGCTGGTGTAATCGTACATTCCCATTTCGCGCATCTCGTACAGACGCAGCATGTCTCTGTCCTGCGCAACGGACATGATTTTTTTATGCGC
>JAIRLS010000071.1 GCA_031259205.1 Bacteroidales bacterium
ATAGAGGAACGCAGATTTTTATTTTATGGATAATCAACTTCTTTCGTTTTGTACGCCTCGTTTTTATCTGTGCAAATCCACATCATCTGCGTCATCTGCGTGCTTTTGAGACGCCCCCAGGGGGGGGGGCGACTGCGGGGGAACCGGAGACAGACCTATGAGTTTTTCAGGCTCACTTCAAGCGCTTATTTTAAATCATGCGCTCTTAGATTCTGTGACAAAGATACAAATTATTTTAGAAAAAACAATTTTTTTTCACTCGCACGGACATTCCGGTGGAAAGCCGCCCCCTTCAAGAAACAGACTGTTTGGTACGCATGGATGGCCTGTCTTTTATTACATAATGCCTTTCGTGCTGGGCAATTCAAAATGATAGACGTCCCTGCGGATGGCCATTTTCAATGCACGGGCTACCGCTTTGAAGGTGCCTTCTATTTTGTGATGTTCGTTGTTGCCTTCCGCTCGGATGTACAGGTTCATCCGCGCCGCATCGCTCAAGGATTTGAAAAAGTGCGGGAACATCTCCGAAGGCATGTCGCCTATTTTTTCGCGTTGGTAGTCCGCTTTCCATACCAGCCAGGGGCGTCCGCCGAAGTCGATGGCAACGGTGCAGAGGCAGTCGTCCATGGGAAGGCAGAACCCATATCTTTCCAGGCCCCGCTTGCTTCCCAGCGCGTTATGCAGGGCTTCGCCCAGCGCCAAAGCGGTATCCTCGATGGTGTGGTGCTCGTCCACTTCCAAGTCGCCTTTTACCTGAATGGCGAGATCCATGCCGGAATGTTTGCCTATCTGTTCGAGCATGTGGTCGAAGAAATGCAAACCCGTGTCGATAGCGCATTTTCCGCTGCCATCAAGGTTCAGTTTCACGGAAACATTTGTTTCTTTGGTGTTCCTGCGTACCGTTGCCTGTCGTTCGCCGGCAAAAAGGATTTCCGACACCTTATCCCAATCGGTAGTGGCCAAAATACAGATTTCCCGCAATTCCGGCTGTTCGTCGAGCATAGCGTCGTCACCCAGCAGGATGGCTTTACAGTGCAGATTTTTTGCCAGTTTCACGTCGGTAAGACGGTCGCCGATGACATACGAAGCGGAGAGGTCGTAGTCGCCGCTGTTCAGGTATTTTCCGAACATTCCGGTTTCCGGCTTGCGCGTGGGGGCATTGTCGGCCGGAAATGAACGGTCGATCAGCACATCATCGAAAGTAACGCCTTCATTGGCGAAGGCTTGCAGTATCTTCCGGTGTGCCGGCCAAAAAGTATCTTCCGGAAATGAAGCCGTTCCCAAACCATCCTGGTTGCTGGCCATCACCAGTTCAAAATCCAGATTCTTCCGTATAAAATACAGGTTACGGAAAACTTTGGGATAAAACTCCAGCTTTTTCAAGCTGTCCAACTGATAATCCTCCGGCGGCTCTACCACCAGCGTGCCGTCCCTGTCGATAATCAAAATCTTTTTCATGTAATATTTTACAGATAATCAACAATTATTGTCCGAATTTCATTGATTTAATTTCGCGCTAAATTACAATTTATCCGGTCAGTATTTTCAGTCCTTGGGGAATAATTTTTATATTCAGTTCCCTGTCCATCTCGAAGGGGTCGCCGTCCAGATGAATGATGCCGGCTTGCGACCGTATGATCACGAGTTCTTTGCATCGGAAAGCTCTGTAATAGGGACTTTTGTGAATGGTTTTCCCGATAAGCCTCACGGCCAGCGCCGGTGCAAGGATTTTCGGAAAAGGCAGCAGGATGCAGACGTCTAATTGTCCGTCGGAAATGTCGGCCAGCGGAGAGATGTAGCCGTTGTTGCCGTACTGGGACGCATTGGCCACCGTTACCAGCATGGCGACGGTTTCTACCGATTTGTTGTCGTATTTCAAATTGTACCATTGAGGACGGTACAGGATAAATTCTTGAGCGATGATGGAAACGTATTTATGGAAACCTCTTTTCCGCGAGTGGGCAAACCTGTCGCTTACGTGGGCGTCGAAACCTGCCCCGAGCGTACAGAAGAAGGGTTTACCGTTGGCTAATCCGTAATCGATAGCTTTGACGCCGGTCGAATTGATCACTTTCAGTGCAGCGGAGAGGTGCATCGGGATACGCAGGTGTCGCGCAAGTCCGTTGCCCGACCCGGACGGAAGGATGCCCATGGTCGAGTGGCTGTCGCGCAGGGCGGAGGCGACTTCATTAACGGTTCCATCGCCGCCGACAGCTACCACATAGGGCGTTTTGTCGTCCACCTGCTGCCGCGCCAGTTCAAAGGCATGTCCCTGCCGTTCCGTAAAGAGAATCTCCGTATCGAAACGTGTCCCGTCAATGGTGCGGCGGATCAGTTCCGGCCATGTTTCTTTCTTTTGCGTCCCCGAAACAGGATTGATAATAAAACAGATTTTTTCCATTATAGACGGTTTAACTGATGAATCATATTTTGAGCCAGTTCCATGAATGTTTGCGCTGTTGGCGAATCTTTCCCTGCCACGACGGGTTGTCCGTTGTCGCCGCTTTCGCTGATGCTCTGCACGATTGGAATTTGCGCCAGTAGCGGCAGGTTTTCGCGTTCGGCCAATTGTTTGCATCCTTCCTTTCCGAAGAGATAATACCGGTTGCCGGGCAGTTCGGCAGGCGTGAACCAGGCCATGTTCTCCACTAATCCCAGCACCGGCACATTGACTTTCTCGTTGCGGAACATGCCGATGCCCTTTATCACATCGGCGAGCGCTACCTGCTGTGGCGTTCCCACCATTACAGCGCCGTCCACCGTCAGTTCCTGCACGACGGTCAGATGAATGTCGCCGGTACCGGGCGGAAGGTCGATCAGCAGGAAATCGAGGTCGCCCCATTCGCTTTGGTATATCAATCGTTTCAACGCGCCGGAGGCCATCGGGCCGCGCCAAATAACGGCGTCTTCCGGACGGATAAAAAAACCGACGGACAATATGCGGATACCTTCGCGTTCCACCGGAAGGATACGCTCGTTGCCGTCTATTATACGCACTTCGGGCTGTACGCCTTCCACTCCCAGCATCTTGGGCACCGAAGGCCCGTATATGTCGGCGTCCAGCAGGCCGACACGATATCCCATGCTGACAAGCGCAACGGCAAGGTTTACCGCCACGGTCGATTTGCCCACGCCGCCTTTTCCGGACGCTATCACAACGATATGGCCTGCCTGAAACGACGGTTGGGCCGCAGCTTTTGCCTGCAAAGGCAGTACCCGGATATTGACCCGTATATCCGGATGGACATAAAAGCGCAACACCTTCTCACACGCTCCGGTAACGGCATTTTTCACAGGATCCTGCGCCTTTGCAAAAACAAGCGTGAATGTAATATCCAGTCCCTCGATCTCAATATCTCTCACCATACCCGACGACACAATATCCTTGCCTGTAGCAGGGTGTACCACATGTTTCAATGCGCCGGCGACCTCCTCAACGGTAATATTTTTTTTATTCATTCGGATGCAAATATACTTATTATTTTTTGAATACTTCTTTTCCCCAAAAACGGATATTCGTTTTTCCCAAGACGGATATCCGTTTGGATAGGAAAAAAGCGGGAAACAAAAACACGGAGGGAACAGTACGCTGACCGATAGCTTCTCAAAGAAGGATTCAGCCGTCAAAATTCTGTTTTTTTTTGCATGGCGATTGTTTTTTTTCATAACTTAGCAGCGCTATTTCGGATATATCGGATATAAATGTTATCTCTTATACAAAACGACTGGTTAAAGTTATTTTACCTGATTACATCCGTTTTCGTGGTAATTCTGGTGGTTCAGCAGCGAGGCGATCCACTCAAAACGGTTGCGTGGTTGATGGTGATTGTTTTTTTGCCTGTAGTTGGCGTTGTGATTTACTTTTTTGTCGGGAAAAATTACCGGAAGGAGAAGATTTTTTCGCGAAAGGAATTGTCGGACAGTAAACAACTCAAGCTGCTGACACAGTACCAGCCGACCATTACCACCGAAATCAGCCGGTGGACAAGCGAGATGCCGGAAGACAAAAAACCAATCATGCGGATGCTTTACAATTCGGAAAAAGTACTGCTGACGGAATACAACAGGATAAAAATCCTGTTCAACGGGAAAGAAACGTTTTCCAGCATTATCGAAGCGCTGGAACAGGCGACGGATCATATTCATCTGGAATATTACATCATTGAAGACGACCGGATCGGCAATACGGTTCGCGAAATCCTGATTCGCAAAGCGCAAAGTAATGTAGAGGTGCGTGTGATTTATGACGACATCGGTTGCTGGTCGCTAAGCAAAAACTACATCCGCTCGCTGAAAAATGCCGGCGTGAATATCTTTCCGTTCATGCCGGTACGGCTACCTTTTCTGACAAGAAAAATCAATCACCGCAATCATCGTAAAATCATTGTGGTGGATGGAAAAGTAGGTTTTGTGGGCGGCCTGAACATTGCCGACCGGTACATCTCCGGCAACGAGGAAGTAGGCCCGTGGCGTGATACGCATCTGAGAATCGAAGGAGAAGCCGTGTATTCGCTGCAATCCATTTTTCTGCTCGACTGGTTTTTTGTCAGCAGACGCAATATCCACCACCACGATAAATATTTTCCGCCCTGTTCCCGTACCGAACGTCATCTTATGCAGATTGTCGCCAGCGGCCCTGACTCCGACTGGTCAAGCATCATGCAGACTTATTTTCTGGCGATAGCCACCGCCAAATCGACCATCTACATCTCCACGCCCTATTTCCTGCCCAACGAGAGTATCCTTACCGCCATCTGTTCCGCTTCCCTTAGCGGGGTTGACGTCCGGCTGCTACTGCCGAAACGTTCCGACTCCAAACTTGTGATGTGGGGTTCCTACTCCTATATCGGCGAACTGCTTGACGCCGGCGTCAAGGTATATCTTTACGAAAAAGGCTTCCCGCATTCCAAACTGATGATCATCGACGACGTATTTTGCTCCGTGGGCACCGCCAACATGGACATTCGCAGTTTCGACCAGAATTTTGAAGTGAATGCACTGATTTATGACCAGCGCATCGCCGTCGCCATGCGCAACATCTTCATGAACGATATCAAAGGATTGAAAAATATCCAGTCCGAAGAATGGATGCAACGGAGCGGATGGGTGGAATTTCGCGAATCCGTCGCACGGCTGTTCACCCCTTTGCTGTGACGAACCGGATGCTGCAAAGGGCAGTTCCAAATGGTCGCATAAGTGTTATCCTGTTCGTTAGCAGTATGAAGAATAATCGTGAGCCAAATCCCGCAGGGTGGGACATTCAATCTCGAAAACAAACCGGTTAATTTTTTTTTGAGGCGCGATCAATCTATGGACTGTTCCATCCATGTTTTGTTTCCCGCTTTCTTCCCATCCCTCTTAAAAGTCCTTTCAGGACGTTCCGCATTCTCCAAAGCGCTTTTAGACGCACGCCATGCGTCTCTACATTCACGCTTTCAGGCGAAAGCTTTTCGCCTCTACATTCAGGCGCACGCCGTGCGCCTCTACATTCGTGTATTCGTGGAGGGAAGAAGAATTGTTTTTCATAGCGCCTCAAAAAAAGAATAAACCGAAACTTCGTGTCCTTTGTGGTTAAAAAAAAAAATTACATGAAACCGGAAAAATTTGCTATCTTTGCCGAAAACCTAATGAAAAAGGCGATGAAGATGAAAATATGGGTGTTGCTTCTGCCTAATTTGCTGATGGCGGGAAGTCTTGCGCAAGCGCAGGAAAGGTTGGGGGATTTTGCAAAATTCAA
>JAIRLS010000132.1 GCA_031259205.1 Bacteroidales bacterium
ATTTTTCCCGACTCTTTTTCCGTCTTAATCAAGTCTTTCAGTTCGTCTATCGTCTTGCAGGGCGGTTTTTCCACAAAAACATTTTTTTTATGCAACAGGCATTTTTTCACTAAATTGTAATGCGAATCCGGATGAGCGCTAATAAAAAATCCATTTATTTCTTTATCGTTCAGGACGGATTCCATATCGCTTGTCCCCTGTACGCCTAATTGACTTTTATTTATCAAATCAGCCGTTTCCCGACTTTTGACAACAATGTATTTAAGCGGGATATGCAAATAATGAATTACAGGATACAGGTTGTTAAGACTGTGATTACCGATTCCGACAAAAGCATAATTTGAATCGAATCTGTTTTGAAGCGCCTGATTTTTTCGTATTTTCTTTAAAAACTCTACCAAATTTCCCATTTTTATAATTTTTTTTTCAACTGCAAAATTAGCATTAAATTTCTAATTACACACAAAAAGGATAAAAATGTCCGGTAAGATTTATAGAAGAAACGCATATAAAAATTTTAAGATTTCCAAGTGCGTAGAATGAAAAGGCAAATACAATTTGTGTGAAATAATTGATTTACAAATAGACGAAGCCCGTATACTAAAAAATGCCGGTAACAAAACCGGATTTAGAAACTAAAAAGAGCGACAAATAAACATTAAAAGCATAATTGAATATTTGTCGCTTGAAAAAAGTAAGTCGTTCAAAATAGGATGCTTCTGTGTAGGAAGAGTGCTCATGCGGAGATGATATCCTATCTTTGCTACATTACGTGCTTATAATATACAATTTCTGTGCCAAAATAAAATATCGTTATTTTAATGAAAATCAAAAACATGGAAATATTTGAAAACATTCCTGAATTTTCACAGGATCCGTTCGTATCGGCGGTAATTAATGGATATTTATTTGATATTCCATACTTTGTGATTAAAATTAGAAGTATCCACAAATGTTTTGAAATTTTCGTTTCGGAAAATAGAATTTTTGTTCCGTCCGGATAAAATTTAATTTTCTCTACTGACCGGCAAACATGAAATAGCGCCTCAAAAAAGAGGTAGCCAAAATAATTTTCCTTCCCGAGCCATACGGAAGAAACATCCGTTATTCCTGAAAATAGATTCTTTTAACTCTTGGCGCAATGCGTGTCAGTACTTCGTAGGGAATGGTCTGCATCCGGCAGGCCAGTTCGCTCAACGGCGCGTCTTTTCCGAAGATGGTAACCGTGTCGCCTTCGCCGGCGTCGGTATCTGTAAGGTCGATAGCGCACATGTCCATGCTGATGTTGCCTATCGTAGGCGTCCGTTTGCCTTTGACGGCGAAACAGCCTGTTCCGTTGCCTAACATACGGTGCAGGCCGTCGGCATATCCTACCGGAACAATGCCTATCCGTGTTGGCGTCCGGGCGATGAATTTACGGTTGTATCCCACGCTTTCGCCGGCCGGAATGTCTTTTACCTGTATGATGACACTGTTTAAGGATGCGACCGGCTGTACCTTGCTGTTATCGACGGCGCTGAAACCGTGCAGGCCGATGCCCAGCCGCACCATGTCGAACTGAGCCTCCGGAAAACGCTCTATTCCGGCCGAATTAAGAATATGACGCAGAAAAGAGTATCCTGTTTCGTCTTCAAGTTGTTTACTCATCGTGCGGAAAGCGTCCACCTGTTGGCGGACAAAATAATCCAGCGAAGGATCGTCGCTGCCGGCAAGGTGAGAGAATACCGATTTTACGAGAATGTACGGCTGCCGGCGGAGAATATCGGCCAGTCCGGTCAGTTCGTGCGCCAAAAAACCTAACCGGTGCATACCGGTATCAAGTTTGATATGAACAGGATAATCGTAAATCACATGTTCGGACAACGTTTGTATGAATTGTTCCAGCAGTCTGAAATGATATATTTCCGGTTCCAGACGGTAACGAATCAGCGTTTCGATGGCGCTTTCTTCCGGATTCATCACCATAATGGGAAGGGTGATGCCGTTTTCGCGCAGTTCTTTTCCTTCGTCGGCGAATGCCACCGCCAGACAGTCAGCCCGGTGATGTTGCAGTAAACCGGCAATTTCAGCGCTTCCGTTGCCGTAGGCAAAGGCTTTCACCATTACTGCCATCTTCACACCCGGACGTAACAAAGACTTGAAATAGTTATAATTGTGAATGACCGCCGAAAGATTAATTTCCATCACCGTTTTATTCACCTGGTCTTCCAAAAACCGTATAATCCGTTCAAATTCAAATTTCCGCGAGCCTTTCACAAGAATGGCTTCTTTGTCAAAGCGGATATCGTTGCCCAAATGGTTCAGCAACTCCTCTGTGGTCGTGAAAAAACGTTTTTCACACGAGAAACATGCTGCATGAGCTGATATTTCAGCGCCGACGCCTATCAGCCGGTCGATTTTTTTCCCCGCAAGCAGGTCGGCTATTTCCCGATAAAGATCGTCCTGCGACTTGCCCGACTGTAAAATGTCCGACAGTATCACCGTTTTGACGGGATGCTGATGCTGACGCGCCAACAAATCAAGCGCAATGGAAAGAGAGCCGGTATCCGAATTATAAGTATCGTTGACGAGGGTGCAGTTGCGGACGCCTTTTTTCAGATCGAGCCGCATGGCCACGGGCGTCAGGCGGGCAATCCTGCCGGCAATCACCTCCGGGGGATAATCCATGAAAAGCAGCAGCGTCGTCACATGCAAGGCATTTTCGATTGAAGCATGGTCTGAAAAAGGAATGGTTAAATCGAAATTTTTCCCCGCATATTCGACGCGATACTGCCCGTTACTGTCCGACGGAATGATCCGGACGTCGGATGGGGCATGTATCGCCCACGAAAAAAGGGATACTGCTCTAAACTCCGCGTCTTTTTCAAGTATTCCGGCTACTTCGGCATGATCTCTACAATAAATGACAGTGCGGCAACGGTGGAATAATTTCAGTTTTTCCGACGCTTTTTCTTTCATAGAGGCAAAATTTTCCTGATGCGCTTCACCCAAATGGGTGAAAATGCCGATGTCGGGCAATATCATCGCTTGCAGGCGTTTCATTTCGCCCGGATATGAAATGCCCGCCTCGAAAATTGCCAAATCGTGCTTTTCGTCCAGCAGCAATACCGACAAAGGCACTCCTGTTTGCGAGTTGTAGCTTTTCGGACTGCGCACGATATTCTTTTCCTGATGTACCGTCTGATAAATCCATTCTTTCACCACTGTTTTCCCGTTACTGCCCGTAATGCCGATCACCGGCGTAAGAAAGCGGCGGCGATGGCAGGCCGCCAGCAGTTGCAAAGAATGTAAAACGTTCGGCACAAGAAGGTAATTGGCCGGTGCAAAGGCAGAAACGGCAGGAAGGGTGGCCGGCGGCCTGCTGACGACAAATGAACGGACGCCCTGCCGGTACAACTCTTCGATATAATCGTGTCCGTCGTTGCGTTCGCCCGGAATAGCGAAAAACAAAGTGTTTGCCGGATAAAGCAACGAACGGCTGTCGGTAAGGACATGCCGCACCGTGCAATTACCGTCGCCGGTTAATTCTCCATGGATCAGTCGAGCTATGTCTGCAAGCCTGTATTCCATGTTTTACAAGCCCAGAAAGAGAATGGCAAACCCGCTCAAACATATTGTGCCTCCGGCGATGGCATGCATGTAACGATTGAGGTGCTTAAACGGAAGGAATTTCAATCCGTAATAACCTGCTGTCACTGCTGCGCACATCGTGGCAATGGTGACGGTGGAAAACAGCAGGGCGACGGCAATAATACCGTTGGCGTCGTGACGAATAGCCGGCTCTATCACTAAAGGAATCATTATCTCACAGGGACCCAGCACAAAAATAATAAACAGCGCCCATGGCGTCAGCCGCTGGGAATCATTATGATGTACATGAACGTGTTCGTGCCGGTGCGTATGCTCGTGAGTGTGTTCATTTCCGTTTTCGTGGAAATGCAAATGTGTGTGCGGCCTGTTTTTGATGCTTTTGAAGACGCCCCATACCATGTAGGTAAACCCGAAAAGGAAAAGCGCCCATCCGGCAAGACCTCCGCGAACTTCTTCGAAAGCCTCTATCTGGGTGACGCCGTATCCGATGCCGGCGCCCGCCAGCCCGATGACGATTGAACCGGCCACATGCCCGACGCCACAGCCCGCTGTAATGAGCAATGTCCGTTTTAAGCTCCACCCGCGGGCTTTAGACATGACGATAAACGGCAAATAATGATCAGGACCAAAGATGGTATGCGTAAAAGCGGCTATAACAGCGGCTACCAGTATAATGTGAATATCCGACATTTTCGTGTGATTTATTTGTCCGTTTCTATTTTTTCCGTTTTGACTGTTCCGGAAACATCGCGCATGATATATTCCACTTCCTGTCCCGTTTGGAACAGTCTTTCCTTGCAAATTTTCAGCAATTCCGCTGCGCGTTTGATTTCCGACGTTAATGTATCAACATCAGTTTCGCCGCTTTCGATTTTTTCCAAAATATCCTCTATCTCTTCCGTAGCTTCACGGTAACTGATCTTTTCTTCCGACATGTTTTTCTTTATTATGAATGTTGCAAACATATATGATTTTTTCCAGATATGCAAATTTTTTCCGCCAATGCGCCGGAGAAAGGAAAATGCTTCTTCGTTCCCTGCTAACAGCCTCCGCTGCCGGCCGTTAATACTGCATGAACGATTTGGAAACAAATTCCATCACTAAAGGCAGTTCGCTACGCCAATAAGACCATGTATGCGCACCGTCCTTGATTCTAAATTCGTGACGGATATCATTCTTACGGAAAAGGATGTGCAACAGACTGTTACCTTCATACAGGAAATCGTCGTCGCCGCAACTGATATACCACCGGACTTCCTTGATTTTTTTCTTCTTCTCGTCGGACGCGGTTTTCAAGAGATTTTCAATATTGTGGCGGTCAAAATAAGCGCTGATTTGCTGTTCAGTGAATTTGCCGTCTTTGTGCCGTATTTTGAATTGTTCAAATTCCCAATTGCCGGTAGATGCACTCAACGGCGCGGCGGCGGCAAATACTTCCGGACGGTGCAGCGAATAAAAAACCGTTCCGCCTCCTCCCATCGAAAGCCCGGATATGGCACGATACCTCCTTTCGCTACGCACCCTGTACGTTTTTTCAATGTGGGGGATAAGTTCCTCGAAGAAAAAATCCTCATAATTGAAATTTCCTCCAATGTCGTTAAAATATCCTTTTATTCCGGTATTGGCATCGGGCATCACGATGATCATGGGAGCGGCTTTTCCTTCTGCTATCGCCTGATCGGCGATGTGTTGCACCTGACCGAATTGAACCCATCCGGTGTGGTCGTCGCCCGAACCGTGCAAAAGATACAATACGGGATAGCTCCGGTCGGTTTCGTCGTAGCCTTCCGGCAAATAAACGGCATATTTGCGATCCATTTTCAAAACGGCGCTTTTAACAGTCCGCGTTTCAAATACTTTTCCGCCCCACGCCGACGCCCAATACGGAAGACAGAACAACAAAAAAATGAGAAATAACTTTTTCATGACAAAATAATTTTAAATGTGAGATAAATAATCGCGTAAAAGTAATCATTTTTTATTCAAATGTGATATTGCTTGTTAAAAAGGTTAAATCTTTTATTGAGGCGTTGTTAGTCGGCGGACTGTTCCATCCGTGTTTTGTTTCCCGATTTCTTCTCATCTCTCTTAAAAGCCCTCGAAGGACTTGATTTTCATAACCGCAGGTCGCTGACCTGCGGTTATGAAAGTTACGTCCTTTCAGGACGTTCCGCATTCTCCAAAGCGGATGGATTTTCAGACGCACGCCGTGCGTCTCTACAGGAGGTCAGAAGAATTGTTTTTCATAGCGCCTCAATAAAAGAATTACCCCAAATTGTTAATAACCGCCGATTTTGCAATTTTTAATGCGTTACTCCTGCTTTTATGGGTTCGTATTTTCCTGTGCGAGTCTGTTCAGGTATTTTTCCAGTGAGGCTTCGTCTGAAAAAAGCACTTGTCGCGCTTTGCTGCCTTCGTTGGGGCCTACTATTCCTGCGGCTTCCAGTTGGTCCATCAAGCGTCCCGCACGGTTGTAACCGATGGAAAACTTGCGCTGTATCAGCGATGTCGATCCTTGCTGGTGAACGACGATCAGCCTTGCGGCGTCGTCGAAGATCGGGTCGCGTTTGCTCAAGTCTACTTCCTTGAGTTCGGCATTTTCTTCGGCGGAATATTCCGGTAACAGGAAAGCGGTAGGATAACCTTGCTGGCTGCCGATAAACTGCGTGATTCCTTCGATTTCGGGCGTATCAATGAATGCGCATTGCACGCGGGTGAGGTCGCCGCCTGAGGTGAACAACAGGTCTCCGCGTCCGATCAGTTGGTTAGCGCCGGCCTGATCGAGGATCGTACGCGAGTCGATTTGCGAAATTACCCGGAAAGCGATGCGTGCGGGGAAATTTGCCTTGATGACGCCTGTGATGATGTTGGTGGTAGGCCGTTGTGTGGCGATGATAAGATGGATGCCGGCAGCGCGGGCTTTTTGAGCTAACCGTGCAATAGGCATTTCTATTTCCTTGCCGGCGGTCATCATCAAATCCGCATATTCGTCGATGATCAGCACGATATAGGGCAGGAAGCGATGCCCCAGATTGGGATTGAGCCTCCGTTCGATAAATTTGGTGTTGTATTCTTTAATGTTGCGCACGCCGGCGTCTTTCAGCAGGCTGTAGCGTGTATCCATTTCGATGCATAAGGAGTTGATGGTATAAATCACCTTTTGCGTGTCGATAATGATTGCTTCTTCCGCATCGGGGAGCTTTGCCAGATAATGGTGTTCGAGTTTTTCGTAAGATGAAAATTCTACCGATTTAGGATCGACCATCACTAATTTTACTTGCGAAGGATGCTTTTTGTAGAGAATGGAAGCAATGATGGCATTCAGTCCTACCGATTTTCCCTGTCCGGTTGAGCCGGCCACCAGCAAGTGGGGCATTTTGGTCAGGTCGAAGATAAAAGGTTCGTTGGAAATGGTTTTGCCCAGCGCTACGGGCAACTCCATAGCGGCATTCTGGAATCGCGGAGATTCGATGATAGAACGCATGGCAACAATTTCGGGATGCATGTTCGGTACTTCTATTCCGATGGTGCCTTTGCCCGGCATCGGCGCAATGATGCGGATACCCAACGCAGAAAGGCTCAGAGCAATATCATTTTCCAGATTTTTAATTTTTGAGATACGCACTCCTGCTGCCGGAACAATTTCGTAAAGGGTAACCGTAGGGCCGATAGTAGCTTTGATCTTATCAATTTCTATCTTGTAATTCCGAAGGGTTTCCACGATTTTGTTTTTGTTGTTCATCAGTTCTTCGCTGCCTACCAGAGAGTCGGCCGAGGGGTAATCCTTCAACATGTCAAGCGGCGGCAAACGGTAGTGCGACAGGTCGAGTGTAGGATCAAACCTGCCCAATGCCGTAAGGTCGTCCATCTTGTATTCTTCGTTCTGTGCGGAATCGTCGGATGACGGTTGTTTTTCAATGGTAAATGGAACGTTTCCGCCGGAGGCATCATCCGGATGCTTGTCGTCCGGTCGTCCGGTCACTTCAAGTTCGATATCGTCGTTGTCGGTATTGTCATCATCGGTCTTGTCATTGCCGGTTTCATCGGTTTTTTCATCTTCGCGCGGTTGGAATCCGGGGGTATCGGCCGGTTTTTTTGGGAATTTCCGTTGAACGGCTTTCGGGTGTTTCATCAATCGGTAAAGGGACGAACTTGTATGCTTAAACCAGTTGAAAAATCCGGCAAAAGTAAAGGTGAGGAAAACAAAAGTAAGCAGCAGCAGGAGAATAAAAGCGCCGAACCATCCCACCTGTGACGTCAGCCAATGGGACATGTGGACGCCGTGGGCGCCGCCAAGACCATTGCCGAGAAATCCGGCGGTATGACCGAAAAAGAAACCGGAAACAACCGAAAAAAGCGGCATTCCTGCGAGAGAAGTCCTGAGCGTCCAACCTAAAGGCAACAGTTTTATTTTCAGCAGGCAAAAACCCAATGCCAGAAGAATCAACGGGATGAAAAACGAAGCCACTCCAAAACCGTTAGTAATCAACTTTAACGAAGCCCATGCGCCTAATTTTCCCATCCAGTTCTCGATACGGGGCGTGTGATGGTCGGAGGGCGGCAAGGACTCCGCCACGCTCTGATCTGCTTTCCACGTAAAAAACCAGGAAACAAACGCCACTGTCAAAAATACCGCTATGACGGTAAATACAAACGCCACGATCATTTTAACCTGCTCGTCGTGCCATAAACGATGCCATCTTCTTTTTCCGGACACTTCTTTAGCCATTTTGTGCAAAAATCTTTTCAGCACAAAAGTAGTGTTAAATTATGAAAATCGTCCAATTTTTTGCAAGAAAAAATCGGTTACGGCTGGGAGTTTTAATTTTTTCTTCATACCTTTGCCCCCGCTTTTGTCCCGTTGTGTAATGGTAGCACTACAGATTTTGGTTCTGTCTGAATAGGTTCGAATCCTGTCGGGACAACGTTGACGGACGCGCTCGTTTTCCGACGGGCAAGTCGCCATTGCCACTTTAGCTCAGCGGTAGAGCAGCTCACTCGTAATGAGCAGGTCGTGGGTCCGAATCCCATGAGTGGCTCAATAACGAATCGTTGCAGGAGAAAATATTCGTTCCCCCTGATGCGAAACATCTTTCAAAAAACATCTTTCAAATTGAAGAATCAAGTATGAAGTTCACCAAAATGCACGGCGCGGGCAACAATTACATTTATATAAATTGTTACGAGGAGCAAGTGCCGCATCCGCACGAACTGGCAGTGCGCGTCAGCGACAGGAACAAGGGAATCGGCTCGGACGGGCTGGTTCTGATCATGCCGTCCGACGCCTGCGACGTCCGGATGCGGATGTTCAATGCCGACGGGTCGGAAGCGCAGATGTGCGGGAATGCCGCCCGTTGCGTGGGGAAATACGTATATGAGAACGGCCTTGCCGAGCGGACGGAATTGACGCTGGAGACGCTTGCCGGCATAAAACGCTTGTCGCTGTTCCCCGGCAAGGATGGAAAAGTGGATAAAATCCGCGTAGACATGGGCGAGCCGATACTGGAAGCTACAAAAGTACCCGTATCATTGCCTGTGGAGCAAGCGGTAGATTATCCGGTACTGTTCCCTTCCGGAAAATGGAACATTACGTGCGTTTCAATGGGCAACCCCCATGCGGTTATTTTTGCAGACGACATAGACGCTTTGCCGAAGCGATATGGCCCCGAAATCGAAACCCACACGTTGTTCCCCGAAAAGACCAATGTAGAGTTCGTTACCTGTATCAGCCGGTCGTTGTTGAAAATGAGGGTTTGGGAACGAGGCTCCGGCGAAACGCAGGCTTGCGGAACAGGCGCTTGCGCTGCTTTGGTAGCTGCTGTTTTGAACGGTAAGGCGGCTCGCAAAGCTACCCTTAGCCTGCTGGGTGGGGAACTGGAAATAGAATGGCGGGAAAGCGACAACCACGTCTATATGACAGGCGATGCGGTCGCCGTCTGTACCGGCGAATGGCTGCTGTAGACGGCGAAAAGCCCCCCTTTTTGCTTACCGGTTTTTTATCGGGACGTATTTCTGTTCTTCCAGCACATTCCGGTACGCAGGACGGATGATGCGCTTGCTCTTGAAGTTCAGTTCCTCGATACGATGCGCCGTCCAGCCTACAATACGCGCCATGGCAAACAACGGCGTGTAAATCTCCTGCGGCAAACCTATCATTTCATACACAAAACCCGAATAGAAATCAATATTGGACGACACTTTTTTCTTGTCGCCCTTAAAATCCACGAAACACTTGAGCGCACGTTCTTCCAGCAGTTCAAGGAAAGCAAATTCCTCCTGCCGGTTCTTTTCTTTTGCCAGTTCGCGGGCGATTTCTTTCAACAGCACTGCCCTCGGATCGGAGATCGTATATACCGCATGGCCGATGCCGTAAATCAAGCCGGTACGGTTGTACACTTCCTTTTTGAGCATCCGGATGAAATAGTTGTCTATCTCTTCCACGTTATTCCAGTCGACAATGTTCTCCTTCAGATGGTTGAACATATCCACTACCTGAATGTTAGCCCCTCCGTGCAAAGGCCCTTTCAACGAGCCTATGCCGGCAGCAATGGACGAATAGGTGTCTGTTCCGGTAGAACTGGTGACACGCACCGTGAAAGTCGAATTGTTCCCGCCGCCGTGTTCCGCCTGTAATACCAGCAACAGATCCAGCGTGCGTGCATCCAATTGCGAATACCTCTTTTTCAGCATATACAGGAAATTTTCGGCAATAGACAGGTTTTCGTTCGGATGCCGTATGTGCAACGATAGTCCGTGTGTGCTGTGCCTGAATATGTTATAGGCATAAGCGACAATCGTCGGAAATTTGGAGATAAGGTCTATCGACTGACGCATCAGGTTATCGGGAGAGGTATCGTCCGGATTGGAATCGAAGTTGTACATTTCCAGTACACTGCGAGCGAGAATGTTCATGATGTTTTGACCTTCGAGGTCAATGATATTCATTTTCGTTTTTTGTTCCAGTGCCATGTTGTCATGAATCAACTCCGAAAAATTGTTTAACTCTTCATTGTCGGGCAGCTTGCCCGAAAGCATCAGATAGGCGATTTCCTCGAAACCGAAACGTTTTTCCTTCAGCAAATTGCGTACTATTTCTTCCACGTCGTAGCCCCGGTAAAACAGCTTTCCGGGAATGGCTTTCAGGTTGCCGTCGCCCAAACGTTCGTAACCCACTACGTTGCCTATTTGCGTCAGTCCCACCAATACGCCGGAGCCGTCTTCGTTGCGAAGTCCGCGTTTAACATTGTACTTGACAAACAGATCTTTGTCAATCTTACAAGTCGTTTTTACCGACTCGGATAATTTATAAATCAAATATTCTTTTTTCATAATCATATTATTTAAGTAAAACATAACTGTGAAGCCGTTGTTGAAACATCCGTCTCAAGAACGGTACTGCTAACAAAAGTACATTTTTTTACGAAAAAAAACAAATTTTTATCCGATTTTTATGAGAAAATTACGACCGTGCTTTTCTCCGGACAGTATCAATGGTTAAAAACCTCTTTCACTTCCAGCAAAGGAGCGTGAAAGAGGTTTAATTTTTGCCGGCTGTTACGGTTACGACAAGGCGGCAATAGCGGTTCCTATCAGGTTGGCGTTGCTTATCCGGACAATGTCCACATGGACGTCTTTATGTCCCAGCGCTGCCAGCAGGCTGTCGAGTTCTTCGGTTACCAGTTCCGCATAGCTTTTGCCGTTGTGGTTTTCACTCCAGAAGAGACTCCCTTCCGCAGTGAGGCGTATTTTTTTCACCGAACTGTTGTGTGAAATCAGCACTTCGATCAGTCCCGTCAATGAGGCTGCCACTAACTGTGCCGACCGTTCGTAGATATCGCGGGCTGTTTTCACATATTTTTCCTTGTAGATATCGGGGTAGCTCAAGATGGTGGTTAACTTCTGGGCGTCGAATTTGTTTTCGAAACGGTCGTCAGGGAAGGCGGCTTTGAGTATTTCGCCCAGATACATGCCCGAAACGGCTTTTTCGAATCGTTGAGCGCCCTTGTTGTCGGAATTTTGATCGACGATATCGTCTTCTTTGGCAAGATGAGGCGGCACAAAATTGCCCGATTCGAGGTTTACCGGAATAAGTCCTCTTATGTTCAGCGCCGGATCCAGTTTTTTGATTTTGTCGGCGTGGATAAAGGTGGACATATTGGTGCCTGTTCCCACAATCAGGCCGATGTATGCGTCGTAGCCGCTTTGGGTAAGTCCTGCAAACAGGCTGGCTACCGTGTCGTTAATCACTTTGATGCTTGTGAATTTCCCGCCTTTTTTTGTGTTCAGGTAATCCATAAAGGTCTGTCCGATAGGCTTACCTATCATTTCCTTGATGTTCACGCCTTTTGTCCAGCGGATCAATGTGGCGTCGCCGTTGGGCAGTGACTCTGCCGGATAGGAGAAACAATACCCGATGGGAAGGTTTCCTTCGATTTTGATTTCGCCTATGGGATCGGCTTGTTCGCGGAAAAGGTCGCCTTGTGTGAATCCGGGGGTTTTCATCACCGAGAGGTCTATTTTCCAGCCGTTTTCGGGATGTATTTCCGGTTCTTTAGCCGAAAAGTCCACTTTTGCTACCCGGTAGTTGGTGCCACCCAAGTCAAGCACTACCGCCTTGCCGGTAATACCGTCCGTTTTGGGGTTGACAAAGGTCGGGATACACTGTACTTCCGTATTGTCCTTGCTGAGGCCGGTTTCTACCTTGTTCTGCAATGACAGCGCAATGTCTTTTAACTGTTGCGCGTTGAGTTTTGAAATATTTGACATAAGGTTATGTTTTTATTATGGATAAAATTTAAACATCAAAAGTAGTGAATGTTCTTGGAATAATAATTTTTTTATGAAAATTTAAGTTATTTTTCCACTGTCCCTCATCCTGCGAATGATTTCGATGATTTTATATTCCTTTATTTTTAGCGTTTTACAGAGTTCGTTCACGTCGGCGGGCTGTCCGTTTTGCAAGGCCTCCGCTACGCGGTTCCATTCATCGTCGGTAATGGTTCGTTCTTTTCGGCGGATACAGCAATCGCATGTTCCGCACGGACGGGCGTCCTTTTCGCCGAAATATTCCAGCAGCATGACGCTGCGGCAACGTTCCGTTTCGTTGGCATAGCGCTTTACGGCTGCGATGTTTTCCTGCATAATGATTTTGCGTTGCTTGTAATTGGCTGCCGAGAGGGAGAGGTATTTTTCGTCGATGCGTTGGCGGGTGAAAGTAACGACCGACTGTTTCCTGCGCGGGATGTAGTCGATGATTTTCAACTGGTCGAGTTTTTTGAGGTATTCGTAGATCACGTCAACGCTTACTTTGGCATGACGTGCGAGTATGTCCTCATTGATGGCGACATATCCGGAAAAGAAGCCCGTGTAAGAACGCAGCAGTGTTTTGATAAACTGGTCGAACATCCTGTCGGCTACCTGAAATTCGTAGAGTTCGTCGCGTTGTACGAGAAAAAAGACTTTGGCTGCCGTTTTCGGGTCTTCGTCGAATTGTATATAGCCGTCCCGATCGAGTAATTTCAGCGCATGATAGGCCGTCAGTATTTCAAACTTGTAAGTAAGGGCAAAGCGTCCCAGCGAGAAGTCGAACGGCATATCAAGCCCTCCCCCGACAGGTACTTTCAAGAAGTTGCCCAGCGCTTGATAGATCCGCCGGATCATTTCCGGTTCGGGAAAGCTGACACGCAGCCGCCGGTCGAGTTTGAGTTCATCGCTACGTTCGTGGAGCAGCACGGCGTATGAGGTTTGCAGGTCGCGTCCCGCTCTTCCGGCTTCCTGAAAATAGGCTTCCATCGTGTCGGGCATGTCCACATGGATGACAAAACGGACGTCGGACTTGTCAATGCCCATCCCAAATGCGTTTGTGGATACGATAATCCGGCAAAGACCTTCTTTCCACCTGTCCTGCTTTTCGGAACGCACGCCGGCGCTCAGTCCGGCGTGGTAAAAGTCGGCGTCGATACCGTTTTTTTGCAGGAACAGGGCTATCTCTTGTGTTGTCGCCCTGTTGCGGGCATAGATGATGCCGCTTCCGGGAAAGGATCGCAGGGTTTTCAGCAGATACTGGCGCTTGTCTTCCACATGACGGACAATATAGGTCAGGTTTTTCCGTTCAAAACCGGTTTTCAGTACATTTTTTTTGCGGAAGCGGAGTTGCGCCTGAATGTCTTCCACTACCGGCGGAGTGGCTGTGGCCGTGAGCGCAAGCACGGGCGTTGCGGGCAATAACTCCCGAAAACCGGATATTTCAAGGTAGGATGGACGAAAGTCGTAGCCCCATTGCGAGATACAATGCGCTTCATCCACTGTCAGCAGGTTTACATTCATCTGTTTTACGCTTTCCTTGAACAGTTCGTTTCCCAGCCGTTCGGGTGAAACATAGAGAAATTTGTATCCGCCGAACATACAATGGTTCAACTCAATATCGATTTCCCGCAAGCTGAGTCCCGAATAGACGGCAGTGGCCTTGATGTTGCGACGTTTCAGGTTTTCCACCTGATCTTTCATCAGGGCAATCAACGGGGTAACCACAATACAGATGCCCTCCATAGCTATGGCAGGCACTTGAAAGGTGATGGATTTTCCGCCGCCGGTGGGCATCAGCGCGAGAGTGTCGCGGCCGTCCAGCACGGAAAGGGAGATTTCCTCCTGCATCGGACGGAAGGAACCGTAACCCCAGTATTTTTGCAATATAGCCCGGATGTCGTACATTGAGTTTCGAGGATAAGACAAAAAACGTCCGAAAAACCATTTCCCGGACGCTCTTTGTTGTTGTCGATAAAAACCGTTACTTTTTTGCTGCCGCTTTTTTGAAATGACAGTTCAATTTACCCATGGAAGTATCGACCGTACCTTTCACAACACCTTTTTCTTCCCAGATGGTCACGCTCACGTATTCGCCTGCATAGAAACTGGCGGCGAGCTTCTTGTCCTTTTCGGTAAATTTCTGTTCCTTGATGTTGATATCGCCGCCTTTGATGTCGGCTACGATGGTTTTCTCCTTGTTCTCTTTGATTTCGCAGGTAAACTTTTGGTACTCTTCAGGAGCGTCGGGGATGGATATTTCCCATTTGCCTTTTACTTTCTCTTTCCAGTTTTCGCCTGCTTTTGTGCCGGCAGGAGCACTCCACAGAATGACAGCCGCCAATATAGTGCAAATCTTTATCATTGTTTTATGTGTTTATATGTTTATATGCGTTGCAAAGATAGTTATCTTTATTTAGAAAAACAAGCCCAAATCTTTTTTCGGGTGTATTTCAAATTGTCGCAAACCGGCTTATCGTAGCTGTCATTGCAGGCCCGAAGCCCAAAGCAATCCAAATGTGTTGATAATGAAAAAACGTGCATGCTTAATTTTCGGACGGCTCCATTGCGTACAAAACGTTTGAAAGCAACTTCGAGCAAAGATTCCCTCGTCCATCTACTCAAAATTCAAATG
>JAIRLS010000192.1 GCA_031259205.1 Bacteroidales bacterium
AACAGTTTCGTACAGTCTAAAACCATTACCATGAAGGAATTGCAGGAGCTTCATCCGGGCGATTTTATCGTGCATATCGACCATGGCGTAGGTATTTTCGGCGGACTGGAAAAGATGGAGGTGAACGGAAAAATGCAGGAATGTATCCGCATGGTGTATCGCGACAATGATGTGCTGTATGTCAATATTCACAACCTGCACAAAGTTTCCCGGTTCAGGGGGAAAGACAGTACGCAGCCCAAACTCAACAAATTAGGTACACCTGCATGGCAAAACCTCAAACAAAACACCAAACGCAAGGTGAAGGATATTGCCCGCGAACTCATTCTCCTGTATGCCAAACGCCGTTCCCACGAAGGTTTCGCTTTCTCTCCCGACACCTATTTGCAGGAAGAACTGGAAGCCTCATTTCTTTACGAAGACACACCCGACCAGTTGAAAGCTACACAGGCAGTGAAAAACGGCATGGAAAGCCGCACCCCGATGGATCATCTGGTTTGCGGAGATGTGGGCTTCGGCAAAACGGAAGTCGCTATCAGAGCGGCATTCAAAGCAGTGACGGACAGCAAGCAGGTAGCCGTTTTGGTGCCTACCACTATCCTTGCGCTGCAACACGAACAGACATTCAAAGAACGCCTGAACAAGTTTCCATGCAGCATCAACTCCATCAGCCGGTTGAAACGCTCTGCACAACAGCGGGAAATCCTCGGAAAACTGGCCGAAGGAAAGCTGGATATCATCATCGGGACACACAAGTTGCTGGGAAAAGACGTCAAATTCAAAGATTTGGGATTGCTGATTATTGACGAAGAGCAAAAGTTCGGCGTGGCCGCCAAGGAAAAACTCAAGGCATTGCGTGTGAACGTGGATACGCTGACACTGACGGCCACTCCTATTCCGCGTACCTTGCAGTTTTCCCTGATGGGAGTGCGCGAAATGTCGGTTATCTCTACTCCTCCCGCCAATCGGCATCCGATACAAACCGAACTGATTGCTTTTGATAAGGAAATCATCCGGGAAGCCATTGAATTTGAAGTGTCGCGCGGAGGACAGGTATTTTTCATCCACAACCACGTACAAACCTTGCACGAGATGGAACTGCTGATCGGAAACATCTGTCCGAACGTGTCCACAGTGTCCACGCACGGACAAATGAACGGAGAAGAATTGGAAAAAATCATACTCGACTTCATCAACGGCGATTATAACGTACTGGTATCTACCTCTATCATTGAGTCCGGGCTGGATATTCCCAATGCCAATACCATCATCATCAACCATGCGTACCTGTTCGGACTGAGCGACCTGCACCAGTTGCGCGGAAGGGTAGGACGTTCCAACAAAAAAGCCTTTTGTTACCTCATCACGCCGCCCATCACCGACCTGACTCCCGAAGCCCGCCGCCGCTTGCGAGCCGTCGAAGAATTTTCAGACCTCGGCAGCGGATTCAACATCGCCATGCAAGACCTCGACATACGTGGCGCAGGCAACCTGATGGGAGCCGAACAAAGCGGATTCATTGCCGAAATAGGCTTTGAAACCTACCACCACATCCTCAACGAGGCAATGGCAGAACTGCGTGAAGAGGAAGATTGCAGGGAAATATTCGCCGAACAAGAAGGACGCAACGCCACATCCGGCGCAGCCTCGTCCGGTTTCGTTACCGAATGTCAGATAGACACCGATTTGGAATTGCTTTTTCCGGATGATTATATCGAAAACATGTCGGAACGAATCCGCCTGTACCGCGAATTGGACAGTATGGATACGGAAGAAAAGCTAAGCACCTTTGAACAGGCGCTGATCGATCGGTTTGGAGCCATACCGCCGGCAGGCAAAGAACTCATCAACGTGGTGCGCCTCCGCTGGCTGGCCGCACAAATCGGAATCGAAAAAATCACACTCCGCAACGATCGCCTGCTGGCTTATTTCGTCGGTAACCCCCAATCACCCTTCTACCGGTCGGATACTTTCGCAAAAATCATACGCCACGTACAGTTACACCCTCACCTGTTTCGCCTGAAAGAGGCCAAAAACAGGCTTGCCATGAGCATCAGCCCCGTCGATAATATCGACAAAAGCATCGCCATATTCCAAAAGTTCGGAATACCGCCGGAAAAAAGCCCCTCATCCGCAACGAGCAGTAACGCCCGCCCCAATAATCGACCGGACAATTTTCCGGCGTAGTCAAATGCGCTCAAAAAGATTGTCTTACATGATATTGAAAGAAAAAAAAATAAGTTTAATGTTTTTTAACAATAAAAATGTTTCTATTCCAAATTTTAGCCGTACCTTTAAAGCAGTTTTTTGAATAAATAACTAAACCTTAAACCTATGTTGTACATTACGTTCAATGAACTTAGAAGGATAAAAGATGCCCTGCCGGGAGGAAGTATGAAAGTGATAGCCGACAAGTTGAGCATCAGTGAAGATACCGTAAGAAATTACTTCGGCGGTTCCCACTACAAGTCGGGAACCAGTGTAGGTTTCCATGTGGAACAAGGCCCGGACGGCGGTATCGTTACGCTGGATGACACTACGATACTGGATATGGCCAAAGGAATCCTCGAAAAGCGGGCTTAAAGACATTCATCACCGGCGCCAGAACCGGAAAATTTCACCGCCGGCGCCTTATGAAATCCTTATGCGGCTTTTTCGTTGCTCCTTTCCGCTCATTGGCGCGTGGGTATGTTGTATCGCTGTACAGGCGCAATATGAACCGCCCGGCGACGTCTACCCCGACGATGTGATGGCAGACAACGTCAAGACTGTCCGTCTGTACAGGGAAGGGTGGGAAATATCCTATCCCGTCCGGAACGTTAACGACGAACAGCCGATGGTGCTGACATTCGATGAACTGGACAATTCGGTAAAAACCTACGCCTACCGCATCATCCATTGCGACGCGGACTGGCGGCGCTCGCGTTTGGTCGAAGCCGACTATCTGGAGGGATTCCCCGTTAATTACATCCGACATTACGACTATTCCTTCAATACGGTGATTCCTTACGTGCATTACCTCATTCCGCTGCCCAATGAAGATATATCGTTCAAACTGTCGGGCAACTATGCCATCGTTGTCTATGAAGACGGGAATGAGGAATATCCCATACTGTGCAAGCGATTTAGCATCACCGAATCCATCGTCGCTGTGCAGGCAAGCGCTATCCGACCCCGCCTGACCTCCCGTCAGGACGAATGGCAACAAGTGGAACTGCTGATACGGACAACCGATTACCCCGTCGAAAACCCTTATCAGGACGTGAAAATAGTGATATTGAAAAACGGACAGTGGCACAGCGCCATCAAAGACATCAAACCCTTATTTGTCAGGCAAAACGAACTGGATTACCGGCAGGAAAAAGCAGGCCTGTTTCCGGCAGGCAACGAATACCGCCCGCTGGATTTGAAAAGCATCCGTTACTCCTCCACCCCTGTGAGCAAAATAGATTTCGGGCCGACCACCTACCATTTCTACCTCCGGCCCGACGAGCCGCGCAAAAGGTATCTTTTCAGAGAAGACTTCAATGGCCGCTATGCCATCCAGTCGGAAAAGACCGATCAGCCCGATATAGCCTGCGAATACGTGTACGCCCATTTCACCCTGAAAACCCAACAGCCGTTTGACGACGGGCAGATGTATGTATGCGGCGCTTTCTGCAACAATGCCTGTACGCCGGCCAATCGCATGGATTACAACGAGGACATGGGACAATACGAGGCCTCTATCCTGCTCAAGCAAGGCTACTACAACTACCGGTATGTATTCTTGCCCTTTG
Source organism: Bacteroidales bacterium (assembly GCA_031259205.1). Lineage (GTDB taxonomy): Bacteria > Bacteroidota > Bacteroidia > Bacteroidales > UBA4181 > JAIRLS01. The sequence continues at coordinate 3,780 of JAIRLS010000192.1, forward strand.
CAACACAGATACCCGACGAAACCCTAATAGAAGGCTCTTTCAGCGATACGGAAAACGATTATCTCGTCTACGTGTACCATAGAGGACGCCTGTCCCGCTACGACCGTCTGATAGGCGTAACAACAGTCAATTCCTTGCACCAAAACAGGTAAACTAATGGTTACATTGTCGAAAATAAACCATCTATGGATGGAGGGTTGTGTTATTTTTTTGCGTCCCATAATTTGGCTTTTCTAATTGACAAATGTATCCAAAAAAAGAGGTGGCCAAAAAAAAAACAGAAAAAAAAACGGTATTTAAAAAAAAAGTACTATATTTGCGGGGTTTATTAATTAATTTATTGTTTTTATTCGTAGTAACGTGATAAGCCGCCTTTCCTTTCCTCTGTTGTTTCAGATATCGGACGCCATTTCGGGGAAGGCGGTTTTTTTTTAGTTTCAGTTTTTATGGACAGTACGCTTATTGTTACGGGTGGTGCGGGGTTTATCGGTTCGCATGTAGTACGCCGGCTGGTATGCCGGTATCCGGAATACAGGATTGTCAACGTAGACAAACTGACTTATGCGGGTAATGCCGAGAATTTGGCGGATGTGGAAGATTGTCCCAATTATGTGTTTGAGAAGACGGACATTACCGACGCGGAAGGCGTCAGGACGATATTTGACCGGTACCGTCCCGACGGAGTGATTCATCTGGCGGCGGAGTCGCATGTAGACCGCTCCATTAGCCATCCGGACGACTTTATCATGACCAATATCGTCGGAACGGCAACGCTGCTGAATGCGGCGCTGGCCTGCTGGAAAGACCGCTTCGAAGGAAAACGCTTCTATCATGTTTCCACCGACGAGGTGTACGGTTCGCTGGGCAAGGAAGGTTCTTTCACCGAAACGACCGCCTACGCTCCGCGAAGTCCCTATTCGGCTTCCAAAGCAGCTTCCGATCATCTGGTAAGAGCTTACGGCCACACGTTCGGGCTGCCGGTGGTGCTGTCCAACTGTTCCAACAATTACGGCCCCTGTCAGTTTCCGGAAAAACTCATTCCGCTTGCCATCAACAACATCAAGAACAACCGTCCGGTTCCCGTTTACGGGAAAGGCGAAAACGTGCGCGACTGGCTTTACGTCCTCGACCATGCCCAGGCCATCGACCTGATTTATCACCGGGGCGGCAACGGCGAAACCTACAATATCGGCGGTAACAACGAATGGAGCAACATCGAGGTGATACGCCTGCTGTGCCGCATCATGGACAGAAAGTTGCAACGCGCGGAAGGCGCCTCCGAACAACTGGTCGCCTTCGTGAAAGACCGTGCCGGCCACGACCTGCGCTACGCCATCGACTCAAGCAAACTGCAACGCGAAATGGGCTGGAAACCTTCGCTGGAATTTGAAGAAGGACTGGAAAAAACCGTCGACTGGTACCTTGCCAATGAAGCATGGCTGCAACATGTCGTCAGCGGCGAGTATCAACAATATTACAAAAATCAATACGAAAACCGTTAAAAATTTAATTCCCAATTGAAAACCAGACTGATTCCCGTTTTGTTACTGATGCTGTCCGGAAGTCTTTCCGCCCAGCTTGTTCCCCGTATTCCGCCGGAACAGCCGCGTTTGATCGTAGGCATTGTAGTGGAACAGATGCGAAGCGACTATATCCGCCGCTTTTGGGACAAGTTCGGCGAAGGAGGTTTCAAGCGACTGGTCGGCGAAGGCTCGTATTGCCGGAATGCCGGGTACAACCACTTTTTTATGCAGACCGCCGTAGGCTACGCCACTGTCTACACCGGCACCATACCTGCCAATCACGGGATTGTGGCCGATGAATGGTTCGACCGCGTTGCCGGTAAGATGCAAACCGCCGTGAGCGACGAAACGGTCAAAACGGTGGACGGCGCTTTCGTAGCCGGACAGTTTTCGCCGCGCAACCTGCTCGCCACTACTATCGGCGATGAAATCAAACTGTCGAACATGCAGCAGTCCAAAGTATTCGGCATCTCTTTCAATCCCGAATCGGCCATCCTTCCGGCAGGCCACATGGCCAACGGCGCTTTCTGGTTCGACTGTGATAACGGCGCATGGGTCACCAGCGACTATTACATGAAAAACCTGCCCAACTGGCTGACCGACGAAAACCGGAAAAAACTGGCCGACATTTATCTCACCCGCACATGGGAACCCGAATTTCCGCTCGACCGTTACTCGCGCTGCCTGCCGGACGCTAACCCCTACGAAACCGGCATCGACGGCCGCATCATTTTTCCTTATGCGCTGCCGGAAATGGCCGGAAACAAAAGCATCGGCCACCGCTACCAACTGATCAACCGGACTCCCTTCGGCAATAGCCTCACCAAAGATATGGCCACTGCCGTGATCGTGAACGAAAACCTCGGTAAAGACGACTTCCCCGACCTGCTCGCCATTTCCTTCACCGCTACCGAAAACATCGGCAACGCCTTCGGCGTCATGTCCGTCGAACTGGAAGACGCTTTTATCAAATTAGACCGCGACCTTGAACATTTTCTCAATTTCCTTGACGAATTTGCAGGCAAGCAAAACGTCCTCGTATTCCTCACTTCCAACCACGGCGCGGCACAATCAACGGCTTACCTGGCCGAGGCCAACGTTCCCGTCGGGAATTTCAATTCCAACAGCGCAGTATCCCTGCTGCGCAGTTACCTGAACGCCCTTTACGGCAGCGGCGAATGGGTCAAAGCCTATTTCAAACAACAACTGTATTTGAATGTCGAACTGATAGAAAACTCGAAACTGAAACTGGAAGATTTTCAACGCACAGTAGCACAATTCATGATTCAATTCACCGGCGTGAGTAACACGCTCACCGCCGGTTCAGTGCAAAACCAGCAATTTACCGAAGGTTTCGCCGGCATGATTCGGAACAGTTACTTCCCGCGCCGCTCTGGGGATGTGTTTATCAACCTTTATCCGGGATGGGTAGAGAAAAGCGGTGATGTGTCCTCTCACAATTCTGCGTATATCTACGACACACAAGTCCCGCTCATCTGGTACGGATGGAAAATAAAGCGCGACCATATTAGCGCTCCCGTCGATATTACGTCCATAGCGCCTACTATCGCTCACTTCCTGAATATCGCCGCTCCCAACGCTTCTTCCGGAAAGATCATCACCGAAATAGCAGAATAATCATTCCCCTCCGGCGCGGAACAAGTTTCTCCGCCGTAAAACAGCGCCTTCGCCTGCTGCGTTTTACGGTTTTATTTCCAATATTCGGCTTATGTCGTTTTGAGCGTTCGGAATAGCGACGCTTTTTTTCAGCAGGGTTTTTAATTCGGCGCAACAATCCCTGATAGCGGAATCTCTGTTCTTCATCATTGCAATTTTAAGATTCAATCGTGTCAGACTGATTTTGAGCGCTAAAAAATTCCATGAAAACTCCTTCGAATGAAGGATGACATATTCGCAAACGCTGTCGGGAATTGTATCTATCGTACTGGCTGTATGTATCATGGTTTTTTGGAATTAGGATATATCATCCACTGTCAGGTAGATGGTTGTCTGATTGAGCATTTGGTAGGCAATTTCGCCGTAAACCACGGGGCCGTGCATCTTCCGCAGATATTGTGCGCAAATGTTCGGCTGAATGAAGTTGCCGATGCAGGTTGCCGAGAAAAGGATTTTTTCATCCGTTAACGTCGGTTCCGTTATTTTCGGATCTATTTCGGCAATCCGGTAGTTCACCGACTGAAAGACCGGCGCCGACAGATATACTTCTTTTTCGGTGATCCCGCAGCACACTACATTGATCATGGCGCCGGAATAGTTGGCCACAAATGGCATTTGGGGATTGAAGCCCGTTTCACGCAAGTATTCCGCAAAATTGCGCTTTTTTCCGTTGATAAGGGCGTCTGTCAGCACCATACTGCTTTGTTCGAAGGTAATATCGTCGCCTTTTCCCTGTATGTAGGGGTTGAAGGTGTGCAATTCGGCGTATTTGGTTTTCGGCAATTCGATGTGCATGGCAAAAGCTTTCTCGGCGGAAGGTTGGGTATCAACGCCCGATATGGCATAGGAGGGTTCCGTCATGATGGTGTCCAGCGGGCGTCCTGCCACCCATCCTGCCAGCGGGCGTCCTGCGAAATTTTCGTAGTAGGTGGCGTTGAGGGTGAAAGTGGTGGTCACCTCGCTCCCGAAAGGGAGGATAAGAATGGTGAACACATTGCCGAGGCGTTCGGCGTCGATGTATATGTTTTGGATATCCGACCGGTCGTATTCTCGAATGGTTGTTTTTACGATGTAATCGGGGAGTCGGGTGACGAAAAGTTTGTCATACGAAGTGACCTGATGTTCGGGATAGAGGATAAAAAAGGGAGTAGTTCCCCCGATCCAGTTGCCTTTGGGCAGTTGCGACAACAAGGCGAAATCGCCTGCCAGCAGCAAACGTTCTTCCTGTAAAATCATGGCCGCGGCTTCTTCCGGTGTAACTAAACTTTGATTTATCATTAGCGGTTGATTTATAACGTGTTTTAAAATTGATCCTTGAGAGTGAATATTTTGTCCAAATCGTCGCGTGCATTGGGTATGTTGACGCTCTTTTTCAACAGTCCGCGCAGTTCGTTGCAACATTCTATCTTTACGGTGTCGCTATTATTGAACATGTTGATCTTTAGTCGTAATCGTGTAAGATTTATTTTCAGAGCAAAGAATTTCCATGTATAATCTTGCGTTTCGAAGATAATTTTTAGATATATGCGATCCGGTATTTGATCAATGATTTCTGTCTGTTTCATAGTCATGATGGTTGTTAAATAACGGCATTGCCTATCGTTAGGTACACTGTTGTCTGGTTAAGCAACTGGTAAACAATTTCGCCGTAGGTAACCGGGCCGCTCGTGTTTTGCAGGTATTTTTCGCAAAATTCGTTCTGCATGTAATTCACCACACAGGTGAACGAGAGCAAGGCTTCTTTACTGAGCAGCGAAGGCAGGACAACGGCAGGATCAATGATCCCTATGCGGTACTTGATGGTGGGAAATACCGCCGCATACAGAAATACGGCGTCTTCTTCGATATTACGGCACGAAATGTTGATCATGGCGCCTGCATAATTGCCTACCAGCGGGAATTGCCGACGGTTGAAGTTGATTTTCCGCAAATACGCGGCAAAATTTTGCCTTACTCCGTTGATACAGGCGTTTTTCACTGTTAATCCGCTGTTTTCAAAGGTAATGTCATCACCCGTTCCCTGTGTGTAGGGGTTAAAGATTTGTACTTCGGCATATTTGTCGGGAGGAAATTCCACGTGCATTGCTACGGCCTTGTCGGTGTATGCCTGTGCCTGTTCGCCGGAAAAAGTACGGCCTGTGTTCTTCGTATCCCATGAAATCCATCCGCACAGGGGGTGTCGTCCGAAATGGTTATATGACATGACCGATGCTGAAAATTCGAAATGGGGCTTTGAATCGAAAGGGACAATCACGTAAGTGAATCCGTTTTCGGGAGCGTCGGTGTAAATCTTTTTGAAATTATGGCTGTCGTATTCCCGAATAACGACGTTGGTAACAAAATCAGGCAATCTTTGTATAAATAACCGCTGTTCCAGAATGATCTTTTGTCCGCACAAAACAGCATTCGGCGTAGTACCGGCAATCCAATTCCCTTTCGGCAAACCGGCCAAACTTTCATAATTGCCCGCAATGACCAAAGGGTCTCCTTTCCGAATCATGGTAGAGGCTTCCGCTTGTGAATATATCACTTGATTCGTCATATTTAATCATGAATAAAAACACAAATATAATTATATATTTTATAATACAACTTATTCCTATCACATTTTTTTAGGCGTCGTTAATATAAACAGGGGTTCCTCTTTTTTATCAAATTTATATATTTAAAATTCAAATATTTACGTTCTTTGTCTATCGCAAAAAAATGTTTTTCATAGCACCTCAAAAAAAGAATGAACCGGAAAATCAGTGCTATGTTTTTCTTTGTATTCATAATTTATTGATATTGTTTGTGTTAAAACATATACGACACAGACAGCATCCCATTTTTGTATTTGTTGTATTGTCTGTCGCTGATTTGCTGCACATAATTGTAGTCTTCGCCTATACGGAAACTCCGGACACATATCCGGAAGAGTCGGACATGGATACGGAAGCGTCGGACATGGATACGGAAGCGTCGGACATGGATACGGAAGCATCGGACATGGATACGGAAGCATCGGACATGGATACGGAAGCGTCGGACATGGATACGGAAGCATCGGACATGGATACGGAAGCGTCGGACATGGATACGGAAGCGTCGGACATGGATACGGAAGCGTCGGACATGGATACGGAAGCGTGGGCGGAGGAGCCTCGTGGGGGGGACGAGGTTCATGGTGGGTGGTGCTGGGGTGGGGGGG
>JAIRLS010000221.1 GCA_031259205.1 Bacteroidales bacterium
TCAATTTCGGTAAGTTTGGAGTACAATCCGTCAAAACAGTATTTGAATTTGTATTCGCGAAATACTGAACCACCGGTAGATACTTTAATACTCTTCAACAATATGCTTTGCCTTAACTGACTTCCCGCAACATAGCCGGTTTGGACGTCGCTACGCGCCTGATAGAAAAATTCTACACAGTTGTACGGCGAAAGTTCCATATTTCCGGTATAATCAATCCTGATAAGACGAAATTCCTTTGTCGTATTGTCTTTTGCATACGTGTAGGTCATGTAGTTGCCGGACGGATCAGTTGCTTTTGCCAGCAACCAGTATAACGCGGTTGTGACGCCCGACGCTTCGATATATGAATTGTCCGTGGATCCGTATTCCAGTGTCCATCCTTCTTTTGTTTTTACCTCAAAGCACATTTTCGAATTGATGCTTTTATACGTTACGTCGTTGAAAGATTCTAATTCTGTCCGGTATTTTGCTCCGCTGCTAAAATGAGTTCCGGATACGAGCAATAAGCGTTGGCCGTCAAATGCAAGGTTATCCGCAGTTGTAAGTTTCACGCTTTCTGCGGCGCCGTCATGATAATACGTTTTGCCGCACCGGATAACGGCGGAAAGGCCGGACAGGTTCCAACCGTAACCTAACAGTCCGTTGCCGGATTGACTGTTATAAACGACGGAAAGACCGGGCTGAACGCCTGCCGTTCCGGGAAGTATTTCAATGGGAATCCCGTATGTTGCTGCACCGGTAGAGGAAACGTCGGCAATACCCGAAGTAGTTCCTACCGCATACGAAGTATTTAACGTGCGGTCGTTGTCCGGTGGTATTGACTGGTATTCTGCCGGGCTTACAATATTTATCGTCACCCCTTCGATGCTGAACTTGATGGATCCGTTCTGATTGTAGCCTTCCACTACTGCATAATAGGTACCCGCATTCAGTTTTCTTTTCATGTAGGAATGAAGCGTATTGCCGCAATGATCCTCTCCGGAATAGTCATCGTTGTATGAGGATACCGAATTTCCGTCGGCGTCCTGTGTCACAGGAAGACCGGAGAAATCCAGCAGCCACAGGTAAGTATCAATGGAAGAATCGCACAATTTTATGATGATTTCCATTTTTTGGGTAAGAGTGAACTGAAAGAACACATCGTTCGTCGAACGTCCCGTATAAGCATTGGTGAAATTTGCAGTATTGACGGTATTTGTATAAATAAAATTCCCGGCAAACTGCGCTGTCCCATTTGCGGTTACGATAATGGGATTCTCCCTGGTATCGCCGTCCAGTGTATTCCCATTACCAATAGAAGCGATAAAAACACTGCCCGAAGAAGCCGTGTAACTGAACCCTGGTATCATCTTTATCCAGTCTGTTGCCACAAAAGTCTGGTTGCCGCTGTATGACGAATTCAACGTAATGGTGGACTGCCCGTAAATCGCCCACGACCAGCCTAAAAACATGATAACACAACTCAACTTTCTCATAGCCACATTTTTATCGTAAAAAACTACCCCTACGCATATTAATTATTCCTTGATGATTTTCCATCTCGAAATATTTTTATTTAGCCGGATATCCAGCAGATACACTCCTGCTGGTCCTTTTATATTCAAATCCGTCCGTACGGATTGTATGACTGCTGTTTGAAGCAAACGACCGGTAATATCATACAACTGTATTACATTCGGTTTCCCTTCCAAATGATTTATCTCCACGGTTATGCTGCCGGAAGTAGGATTCGGATAAATCACGATTTTTTGTTCGCCCAGCGAAACCGACAAAACATCATTCTCTTTTTTCTCCGCATTCATTTGTCCCGTGCTGTCACGCTCCATGGCAGACCTACGCATACTACTTGTCATGGTAACCACATACCGCGCCGTCATGTTACCCCCCGCATCATAATCGAACGACACAGGAACAAACTGACCGGCCATGTCGAAAAACAGCCACAGTAACCATACGCTCAAATACCACTTTTTCATCATCAATTTTTTAGGATTCTTCTTTATATTTGCCTTCTTTCTTCAACTTTTCAATGAATTGTTTCCATTGCCGGTCGATTTTTTTCATGTTTTCGTCCCTGATTTTCTGAATGTCCGCTTTGTCTGGAATAATTTCCGCATCAGGATATCCGTCCTGGAGGAAGTATTTGTTTTCGGGCGCGGTGTAATAAAATATCAGGCTATTGCATATTTCGGACTGAAAACCTGCATTCACCCAAGTAGTGATGAAAGATGAAAACAGGTATTCGTCTCCAAGATAAAATTTCAGGATTTTCATGATAGCGGTATCAATGGGCGGCAACTGATTTTTAAACCTCATTTCTCCCGTATTTCCATTGTACCATAACAAATCGTCGTCACTGAAAAATAAAAAATCTTCTTCTCCAGATGGTTCCGTTGCATTTTTGATTTGAATGTTGCCGAACGACGTCACAAACCGCAGTTTCGCAGTATTTTTTTCAGTATTCCTTTCTTCCTGACGATCGCTGTTTTCATTCCTTTCACATCCCGTCACGGCAATGCATGAAATTACCATCCATAATAAAACCGACTTTTTCATATTCTGATGTTTGAACTTAAAGAAAATGTAAATTGTTTTCTACTTTTTATTTTCCAGTACTTCGATCCTTTTGTTCAATTCCTGAATAGTTTGCACCAATATCGGAATCAAAGAAAGGTAGTCTATACTCAGCATCCCCTTATCGTTTTCGCGTACCAGTTCAGGATATATTTCCTTGAATTCCTGTGCAATAAATCCGATGTGCAGCCGGTCGGCATCCTTCTTTTCCTCTAATGCCAAATATTTACGCAAATCCGTTATCACCACTATACCAGTATCTTGGACTGCCGATCTTGCTTCTGCACGCAAAGACAAATCTTCTTCCTTAAATTGGTAACTTACAGCCCTCAACTGTGACAGTTTTTTCATTGAACTGCTCAATTCCGTAATATCTTTTTTCAAACGGACGTCCGAACTGCTGAAAATACTGCCTGTGTAGTGAATATCTCCGTTAACATCCAGTGTATATTGCGGACTGGATGTTCCCACACCCAGTCTTTCGCTCATATATACCCGTCCGTTGAAATATCCTGCAAATTTTCCAGGAATATACTCATTGGTACCTTGTGCGCTGGCTGCAAACAAAGCTGTACCGTTATTGGTTCCCATCAATTCGGTAAGAACGCCGTAGTTCCACCCTGTTGTCGCATTGCCGGCCGTTGCATACAGTCCGTAAGAACGGTATGAACTCAATGGAGAGGAGGTATAAGCAGTTGCCTTAATGCCAACACTTTTGCTGATTCCTATTGTTTGCGAACTGACAATAGCTATTGCCCAGTTGCCCGATGTGGCTGTTGTCTGATTCCGAACAAGAAGCGTGTTATATAAACTTCCCTGATTGTCCATGTATATATTATAAGAACTGTGGGGATCGCTGTGCCCTATACCTATACCCGCGGATGTTATTTTTACTTGGTTAGTTTGAGGATATACTATCCAACAACCAACTCCTAACAATATGGATAAAAAAAACTTTTTCATATAAATTGGTTTAAATTGATTTGCGTATTCTATTAAAACCTTCTACAAAAATCATGCCATATTATAGCAAGTATCAATATTTTTCCTGTTCATAACTTCATCCCTCCTGTACTGTCGCAAATTAGAAAACGAAAAAAATAACGGGAGAGGATGACGCCCCTCCCGTCTCCTATGTTTGCAACTGCGCAACAGGAAGCCATCCGGAATCCCGTATTTCCCCGAATGGCTTGTGTCCCTCTCCGTTCGCGAGGACGAAATACGACCATATTTGGCTGACATGACACATTGGTCTATCTTTTTTTGTTTTTTTAAAGATTTCGTCATATCTTTGTCCCCACAAAGAAGGCCTATTCGTCTAACGGTCAGGACGCAAGATTCTCATTCTTGAAATAGGAGTTCGATTCTCCTATAGGCTGCAACGGAAAAACACAATCGTCTTATTTTTACCTGTTTATAGTTTTAAGCGATGTTTTTTACATTGCATTTGTGTGAAAAAATCATTGCCGTCCGTTAAAAGAACGGAAAAGGGGCCAACCTCGTCTTAACCCCTGATTTTTAACTTTAGGACTCCTGATTGGGCGCAAATTTCGACTGTCACATCATGGGATGACGGTTGCGACAAGCCGGAGTTGCAACAATTTGAAAGCGCCCGACGTCCGGTGGTTCACGCTTTTCCGGCGCTACCCAACACGTTGGTTACTTTGTGTTTGTACAGTTCTTTCAGGGAATCACGGGCAGGTCCGAGATATTTGCGCGGATCAAATTCGGCGGGTTTTGTAGCAAATACTTCACGTACGGCTGCCGTCATTGCCAGACGACCGTCGCTGTCGATATTGATTTTGCAGACAGCCGATGCAGCGGCTTTGCGCAGTTGGTCTTCCGGAATGCCGATGGCGTCTTTCAGTGCGCCGCCATATTTATTGATAACGGCTACTTTTTCCTGTGGTACGGATGAGGCGCCGTGCAGCACGATGGGAAAACCCGGAATGCGTTTTTCCACTTCTTCCAGAATGTCGAAGCGTAGCGGCGGCGGTACCGGAATGCCTTCTGAGTTGCGAGTGCACTGTTCGGGTTTAAACTTGTTGGCGCCGTGGGAAGTTCCGATTGAAATAGCCAGCGAATCAACGCCGGTCTTTTTAACAAAATCCTCTACTTGCGACGGCTCGGTGTAGGTATGATGTTCCGCCTGTACCTCGTCTTCGATGCCGGCCAGCACGCCCAGTTCGCCTTCTACCGTCACGTCGTACTTATGGGCATATTCCACCACTTTGGCGGTTTCTTCCACATTCTTGTCATACGGATGGTGAGAACCGTCAATCATCACCGACGAAAAACCATATTCGATACACGATTTACACAACTCAAACGTGTCGCCATGATCCAGATGCAGCACGATGGGAATGGAGTATCCCAATTCTTTGGCATATTCAACCGCACCCTGCGCCATGTAGCGAAGCAAAGTCTGGTTGGCATATTTACGGGCGCCGCTTGAAACTTGCAAAATCACAGGCGATTTCGTTTCAACGCAAGCCGAAATGATGGCTTGTAATTGCTCCATATTATTAAAATTGAATGCCGGAACGGCATATTTTCCTTGAAAGGCTTTGGCGAAGATGTCCTTGGAATTTACCAAGCCTAAATCTTTGTATGATACCATGTTATTTATGTTTTATTGTGTAAAATAATCTTACAAAGTTAATAAATAATTTGATTATACCTCATGTCTGCAGGTTGATTTTTTTTTTTTGACGGCGACGTCAGATACAGTATTCGGCGACATTGATAATGCCCGCTCGCAGTGCATATTTGATGGCTTCATGCACGTTATTGACTTCCAATTTGCGGAAGATATTTTTTCGGTGGGCATTTACCGTGTGGAAACTCAGGTTTTTTTCGTAGGCAATTTCTTTCGTCGTCTTGCCCAATGCGATTTGATGCAACACGATTTTTTCGGTAGGCGTCAGGATGTCGGTCATCACGGTCGGTATATCGCTTTTGTATACCAGCCGTGCCAGTTCGCAAAGGTATTCCTCGTCGTTGACGGTACTTTCCAGCGCCATCAGAATATCGTGGCGCGAATTGGTTTTCATCACGATATTGAAGGATTGGCCGGAAAACAATATTTGCCGGAGGAACAGTTCGCCCAGTTCGTCCGAAAACAGCAGCCACGACGATTGGCTGTGTCCTCCTTTGATATTGACGATTTCGTTGACGGAGGAAAAATCGAAAAGCGTATAATCCAGCACTATCGCTGCATTGGGATATTTTTTCAACGCCGGGAGCAACTCGTTTCGGGAGGTTGCCCAGATGATCGTTTCGTCGAGTTGCATCTGATGCAGCAACGCCAGCAGACCTTCCCTCGTAATGTCCTGGTTGTCGGCTAATATGAACGGACGTTTCTGCATATCAATGTCGTATGGTTTCGTTCATACTGCCAGTACGGTACCCCTGTAAATCGACGGTTACATAAGCAAATCCCAGCTTTTTCATATTTGTAATCACTTTGTCGCGCATGGCAGGGGCAACGATTTTATCCAACTGGCCGGGAGAGATTTCTATCCGTGCCAATTTCCCGTGGTGACGTACGCGGGCCTGCCTGAATCCGGCGTCAATCAGCATTTGCTCTGCGGCGTCCACTGCGTCCAGTTTTTCGCGCGTGATGGGTTCCCCGTAGGGAATCCTCGACGCTAAGCAGGCAAATGACGGTTTATCCCAGGTCGGCAGTCCCATTTCTTTCGACAGCAGCCTGATTTCATCTTTCGTAAGGCCTGCTTCCCGCAAGGGACTGAGCACCTGCAATTCTTTCACCGCCTGCATTCCCGGACGATAGTCGCCGACGTCATCCGCATTAGAGCCTTCTGCAAGATGTTTGATCCCTTCCTGCTCAATAGCGCGATTAAAAATTCCAAAAAGATTGCTCTTGCAGAGGTAGCACCTGTTGAGCGGATTCTGTGCAAAACCTTTGATCTCAAGTTCATCCACCGTACAGGTGATTTGACGGATGCCATATTTTTGTGCAAAGGCAATCGCTTCGTCCGATTCCCTGTCGGGATAAAACGCCGACAGAGCCGTGACTGCCAACACTCTCTTACCCAATACCTGATGCGCCACATACAACAGAAATGTGGAATCAACGCCGCCCGAAAAAGCAATTGCAAGATTTTCCAACCTGCTCATGCCGGATTTCAGGCGTTCCAGCTTCCCGTACGTACTCTCCGATGGTTTATTCCTTGCTTCCAAACTCCTAACGATTTAATTGTGACAGGGCGATATTCATTTCATATCTCCCAACCGTTTGAATATCCGCCGTTATCATATTCTTGTTTTTAGCCCGAAAACTGCGGGCTATCATTAAATTTCAGGCAAAGGTAGGACTTTTGAATCATAATTCATCATTTTTTTTTACTTTTGTGAAATTCTTTCAATCATCACACATTGGAAACGGGTTTTCGGCAGGTTCGGGTCAGTAGCAGTTTCATTGCGATAATGTTGGCATTATCCGGAGGATTCTCCCTTTCCGGACAGGACGCGCTTCATTCTCAGTTCATGTTTGACGCATTGTCCATTAATCCGGGGCATGCCGGTATCAACGATTACGGCAAGGCAACGGCAGGTTTTCGCGACCAGTGGCCGGGGGTGGATCATGCTCCGTTTTCCTGTTATGTGTCGTACGATCTGAAAATTCCCGAAATTAACAGCGGGGCAGGGATTCAACTGTTTCGGGATATGGCCGGAGGACGTTATTCCCGAACGTCTGCCGAGCTGTATTACAGTTATCAGTTCAAACCGACCCGCAACATCGTCTTGTCGCCCGGATTACAGGCCGCCATTGTGCAAAGCGCCGTCCACACATCCGGATTGACGCTGCCCGAAGACAATCCATACTCCGGATACCCCAATTCCGAAATACTTTCCGACCGTTCCGCCTTTTTCCCGGATTTTGCCTGCGGAGTGGCGGCCAATTTTTCCGACCGTTACAGCGCAGGCGTCGCTATCCACCATCTCAACAAACCGGTTGAAACCCTGTCGGAAATCAACGGGAAACGCACTCCGATGAGCCTGAGCGCACACTTTATCTCCTACTTCCCGGTTCGTTTCGGCAAATTCGATAAAAAAAAAATCATCCTTTCCCCCGGATTTTATTTCCGACAACAACAATACCAAAATATTTTTTCTGCCGGAATGAATGTTGCGTATGATCCTGTTTTTGTGGGTGTTTGGTCGCGTTCCGCATCAAATTTCGTACCGCAATCCCTATTTTTTTTAATTGGAGTGGAACAAAATCTTTACAGAATCGTATATAGTTATGACAGTAAATTATTTTATGCGGATTTTGCCGGAACAGGCGCGCATGAGATTACGCTGTCATGGAAAATAGTTCCCAAAAAGAAAATAAAAGCAATAAAATGTTCGAAATATTATTTTAAATAACTGATTTTTAAAAAAAAATTTGAATATAAAAAAAAATGTTGTATCTTTGAGCCTGAAAAATATGGTAACAATGAATAAGTTTTCAATAATTTTATTATCGTTATTGACGATAGTTGGCGTGTCTTCGTGCGGTTTGTTCAAGGGGAAACAGAAATCCCCGACAACCGGTTGGAATTATAACGATCCCGATCAGGGAGGATACGAAGTGAAGAATGTCCCCGAACAGGAAACAGGTCCGGGGCTGGTATTCATTGAAGGCGGCGCCTTCACGATGGGACGGGTAGCGCAAGACGTGATGTACGAATGGAACAATTTTCCTCGCCGTATCACCGTCGAATCTTTTTACATGGATGAAACCGAAGTCGCTAATGTCGATTACAAGGAATACCTTTACTGGATCAGGCGCGTGTTTGTTTCATATCCGGAAGTATATCGCAAAGCCTTGCCCGACACGCTGGTGTGGCGGAGTAAATTGGCCTACAACGAGCCTTTGGTGGAAATGTACCTGCGCCATCCCTCCTATAACAGCTATCCCGTGGTAGGAGTCAGTTGGCTGCAAGCCAATGACTATTGCCTGTGGAGAACGGACAGGGTGAATGAACGCATCCTGATCCGCGAGGGCATACTGGAAAACGACCCCAACCAAAGGGACGACAACAACTTCAATACGGACGCCTATCTTGCAGGGCAATACGAAGGCGTAGTACGGCAAAACCTGCCCAGTTTGGATCCCAATCAGGAAGAACGTCGCGTAATGCTGGAAGACGGAATACTGCTTCCCAAATACCGCCTTGCTACCGAAGCCGAATGGGAATATGCGGCTCTTGCACTGATCGGTAATTCCTTCGATGAAAGAGTGTATGAGCGGAAATATTACCCGTGGAACGGAGATATTTTCCGTAACTACGACAAAAAATTCAGGGGCGTAATGATGGCCAACTTCAAACGCGGACGCGGCGACATGATGGGCGTTGCCGGAGCGTTAAACGATGCAGGCAGCAGCACATTGCCGGTCACCTCCTTCTGGCCTAACGACTACGGGCTGTATTGTATGGCAGGCAACGTAAACGAATGGGTATTGGACGTTTACCGCCCGATGTCTTTTGAAGATATGGAAGACTTCAACCCTTTCCGGGGAAACGAATTTAAAGTACTGAAAACGGAAGAAGACGGCTCTGTCGCCCAAAAAGATTCGCTGGGACGTATGGTGTATGTCCCCATCACAGCAGAAGCAGCCCTGAGCCAACGCCGTCAGTTCACCAAAGCCGACTATCGCAACTACGAAGACGGCGATCCTGCTTCTACCATGGATTATGACAATGAAGCCAACAAAAACGCCGGCAGCGAAAAAATGTACGACCCCACCCAGTCCCTCGTCAACGACCATGTTCGCGTGTACAAGGGAGGTTCGTGGAATGACCTTCCCTATTGGCTGTCGCCGGGGACAAGGCGTTTTCTTGCCGAAGACCAGTCAAGAAATGATATCGGGTTCCGTTGCGCAATGATCAGGGTGGGCGCTCAATCTTCGAGACACACCATCCCGACCGGCATCGGACGATAAACAGGATTTGAAAAAGGGGCGCGAAAAGCCCCTTTTTTCATGACTGTCACTATTACTGTTACAGATGGATGCATTGTACCAACGGTTTGTTCGCTATCCGAAAATTGTTACCGATTCGAGGCAAAACGCGGAAGGCGGAATATTTTTCGCACTGAAAGGCGATCGTTTCGACGGCAACCGATTTGCAGAAAAAGCATTGGAAAACGGCGCCATATACGCCGTGGTGGATGACCCCGGCGCCGTGAAAGACGAACGGTACATTCCGGTAGAAAATGTCCTCGCCGCCTTGCAGGAACTGGCGCAAAAACACCGGCAACAGTTCGATATCCCCGTTATCGCCGTTACCGGCACTAACGGTAAAACAACCACTAAAGAATTGTTGAAAAACGTGCTGTCTGTCCGCTTCGAAACGCTGGCCACGACAGGAAACCTGAACAACCACATCGGAGTGCCGCTTACCTTGCTGCAAATACGTCCGCAAACACAGATCGCCGTCATTGAAATGGGCGCCAGCCGTCGCAACGAAATCAAAACCCTCTGCCGCATCGCACAGCCCACGCACGGGTTGATCACCAACATAGGCAAGGCGCATCTGGAAGGGTTTGGAGGCGTGGAAGGAGTTAAACTTGCCAAAAAAGAACTGTACGACTATCTGGAAGAACACGGAGGCGTTGTTTTTTACAGGGAGAGCAATCCGCTGTTGGCAAATATCCTTGCCGGCATGCAAATTCGTAAAATTGCCTACGAAAGCGTTTGCCGGGGAACGGTTTTATCCGCAGACCCCTGCCTTAGGATGCTGTTAACGGTGGAAGGAGAAAATTTCGACATGCAAACTCAGCTTGCCGGTTCCTACAACGATGAAAATGTGCTGGCAACTGTCTGTGCAGGACGCTTTTTCAACATTCCGTCCCGGCAGATTATTTCGTCCGTTGCCGCGTACAACCCGCAAAACAACCGTTCCCAGGTATTACATACCGCCCGCAACAGGTTATTTCTGGACGACTATAATGCCAATCCCAGCAGCATGAACGCATCGCTCCGTTATTTTTTCGAACAGCCCGCCGCCGGAAAGATGGTCATCGTCGGGGATATGTTTGAACTGGGCGAGAGTTCGCTTGCGGAACACCGCGCTGTTGCAGACTTGCTGCTGTCGCATCCCGAAGTTGAAAGCATCGTAGTAGGCGAAACCTTCTCAAAAGCAGTGCAACATACGGATATTGCCTCGTTTGAAAATACGGCCGCACTGCTGCAATGGTTGAAAGAAAATCCCCCGCAGGGGAAAACCATCCTGATAAAAGCTTCCAGAGGTATGAAACTGGAACAGTTACAGGAACAGTTGTAAAGGCGACGGCGGTTAAAAAGAACCGTAAAGCGCAAATTCATCCGTATTGCAGTAAAGTAACGAATAGACGAAAATCTCCGGTATATTGAAAATAAATTTGCGTTCGAGATAAAGCACGGCGTGCCCTTCCGCAATTTCGAAATAATCGCTCAACTGCCGGTTGGCAGGTACGGAACGGATATACTGTTCGCCCCCTTTGATTTCCATGTGATACCTTTTTCGTAATACTTCGAACAACGAACGATTTTCCATGTTACGCGATGAAAAGCGCGGGAAATGGATCTCCGGAAGATAGGTTTGTTCATAAAATACTGCCCTTTCCGTTACCCTTCTTAACCGCTCCATCCGAATACAACGCGATAGCAATTCCTCCCTGCTCAATTCGAAAGGAAAAGGCTGCGGCCATTCGCCAATATGCGGTTTGTGGATAATTTCCGTCTGTACGTTACGGCTGCCCAGCGCGGAAGTAATACCGGTAATGGACAGAATACCCACCGCATTTGTCCGGCGGTGCACAATACTGCCCTTGCCCTTGTGTTTGTATATCAATCCGTCATTGACCAATTCGGCAAGCGCATGGCGGATAGTAGGACGGGTAACGCCGTATTGTGCGCACAATTCATTTTCAGACGGCAGCAGATCACCTTCCGTAAAACTTTCGTCCAATATCTGCCGGCGCAATTGGTCGTAAATCCGCCTGTAATGATTTACCATCGAGACAGTCTGCGGCTTGGTTATAATTCCGTATCAACATCGTGTAACTCTTTCCACGGCAAACCGTGTAGAGGAAGTTGTTCCATAAAAGGATCGGGATCAAACTGTTCGACGTTGAACACGCCGGGCTGTTTCCAAATCCCTTTCATGAACATCATAGCGCCGATCATGGCAGGGACTCCCGTGGTATAGCTGACCGCCTGCGTGCCGGTTTCCTTGTATGCCGCTTCGTGACTACAGTTGTTATATACGTAATAACTGTGTTCCTTGCCGTCCCTGACGCCTCTGATCCGGCAACCGATGGAAGTCCATCCGGTATAGTTCGCCCCGAGATCAGCCGGATTCGGTAATACCGCTTTCAGGAACTGTATCGGCACAATTTCCGTCCCCTGATAGAGGACAGGATCAATTCTCGCCATTCCGATATTTTGGATGACGCGCAAATGGGTGAGGTACTCCTCTCCGAAAGTCATCCAGAAACGGGCGCGTTGCAGGGCCGGAAAATGTTTTACCAGCGATTCGAGTTCTTCATGATAAATCAGATATGATTCTTTCGCCCCGATGTCGGGATAGTTCAGCGGTTGATGAATTTCGTGCGGCGCCGTAGTTACCCATTGACCGTTTTCCCAATATTTGCCTTTTTGGGTTACTTCCCGGATATTGATTTCGGGATTGAAATTGGTGGCAAAAGGATGTCCGTGCTCGCCTGCATTGCAGTCGACGATGTCCAGATAACGGATTTCGTCGAAATGATGCTTGGCGGCATAAGCGGTGAAAACGCCGGTTACGCCCGGATCGAAGCCGCAACCGAGAATTGCCGTTAATCCTGCCTCTTTGAATCTGTCGTGATATGCCCATTGCCATTTGTACTCGAATTTCGCTTCCTCTTCAGGCTCGTAATTGGCCGTATCCAGATAGCTGACGCCGGTTTCGAGGCAGGCGTCCATGATAGAGAGATCTTGATACGGAAGTGCGACGTTCACTGCCAGATCGGGCTTAAAACTCCGCATCAACTCCGTTAATTCCCGCACCTGATCGGCGTCCACCCGTGCCGTCTTGATCCTGTTCCCTCCAATAGACCGAGCGATAGCGTCGCACTTTGATTTTGTACGGCTGGCCAGCATGACGTCGCCGAACACTTCAGAAACGGAAGCTATCTTGTGAGCGACCACAGTGCCTACTCCGCCCGCTCCGATGATTAAAACTTTACCCATTTGATGTTCATTTTGTCGATGTCGCAAATGTAAATGTTTCCAAAAAGAAATGCAAGTAAAGCCGTTAATTTTTCGCAATTTTATGTTTCTTGGCGTGTAGGACGTCCGGGAGTTCGCCTGCGGGGAATCGGGAGGGGGGATGCGCATTTTCTATTGATATTATTCCCCTACGGGGAATCGAAGCCAATAGCCATGTATTTTTACTGCATAAGTAATGCCCGTGCATAGTATAATAATAAGGTATACTATACTCGGTAACCACAGGTTAAAACCTACGGTTAATAAGGCGTCCTCTCTGCGGGATTTTGTTTCCCGCTTTCTTCCCATCCCTTTTAAAAGTCCTGAAAGGACTTGATTTTCATAACCGCCGGTCGCTGACCGGCGGAAAGGAGGCCTCCCGCAGCAGTGCGGCTGGCTGAACCGTAAACTCGACGCAGTCAAAAGCAGGACAAGTACTGCCTTTGACTGCGTCGATTTTCAATTCAGGCAGCAGAAGCTATGGAGAGGCTTCCGCAGGTCGTTGACCTGCGGTTATGAAAGTTACGTCCTTTCAGGACGTTCCGCATTCTCCAAAGCGGATGGTTTTTCAGACGCACGCCGTGCGTCTCTACATTCGTGCCTTCGTGCCTTCGCGCCTTCGTGCTTTAGTAGAGATCAGAAGAATTGTTTTTCATAGCGCCTCAATAAAAGAATGAACCGTCAGTAGTGATTTTTTTTAAGAAAATTTGCATATCAAATAAATAATTCCTACTTTTGACCAATTGATTAAATTGTTTGGTCAAATATGAATCGCTTAAAATCAAGCAAATACGTTGATGATGCGGAGGAGGAAAGATCTCCGGAAACCGTTATTCTTGAAGCGGCAAAAAAAGTGTTTATCCGTAAGGGATACGACGGCGCGCGAATGCAGGAAATCGCCGATGAAGCCGGAATGAATAAAAGCTTGTTGCATTACTATTTCAGGAGTAAAGAGCAACTTTTTAACAAGATTTTCCGGGAGATGCTGATGTTCGTTTGGCCGAAAGTAGAGGCGACGATATTTCGCGAATCCTCAGATATCCGTCATGTGGTGAAGTCCTTGATTCAGACCTACACCCTGCTGGTGCGCCAGCGACCTTATGTCTTCATGTTTATTTTGGAAGAAATCGGCCGGCATCCCGAACGAATCCAACAACTCAAATCGTTGATAGACGATTGGGGCGTGAAACCTCAGCATATCATCAAGTCTATTGATAAGAAGCTAAAAACCAAACATATCCATCATATTGACGCCCGCGAACTAATTATCAATATCATTTCGCTCTGCGTTTTTCCCATGATCGCACAGCCGGTCGCCATGCTTTTCCTGTGGCCAGACAGGAAAGAATTTGAAAAATTTATGCAACGCCGGAGTGAACATGTATATATGGCAATGTGTAATATATTAAAAATAAAATCATAAAAAATGAAAAACGGAATTTATCTTTTGATGACAGCATTGCTGCTCTATTTACAGGAAAGCGCCGTCGCGCAAAAAATAGCGCTTGAGGAATGTATCACGAAGGCGAAAGCACATTTTCCGATGAACGAAAAGAACATCCGCATCATAGAAGAGCTTACCCTCAACACTATCCGCACCATACAAACGGAATGGTCGCCCAAAGTAGAGGTGATCGGACAAGCGTCGTACCAAAGCGATGTGCCTCGCATCGAACTGCCTGCAAGCCTTCCCTTTACTTTCCCGATTGCCCCGAAAGACCAGTACAAAATCGGAGTGGAAGTGGTACAGATGCTCTATGATGCGGGGGCAATAAAAGCCAATCAGCAAATTCAGCGCACCCAAAGCGCAGTGGAAGTGCAGAATACAAAGTTAAAAATCAATGAAATAGCCATCACGGTGGCCGAACTTTACTTTACTGTTCTGATTCTTGACGGACAGAAGGAGCAGTTGCAGGCCATGGCCTCCGATCTGAATGCCCGCATCGACGAACTACAAACGGCCGTCCGACATGGCGTAGCGCAATTGTCGGACAGACAGACGCTCGAAGTGGAATTGCTTCGGTTAGACAAGCAGTTTATCTCTATGGAAGAGCAACGCAACGCGCTCATAATGAGCCTGTCGGTCTATACGGGCATGGAAATCGACCGTGAAGTTATTCTGGAAGCGCCTCCGGACGATTTACCGGTTATTCCTCAACCACGCCCTGAATTTGAACTTTTCCGCTTGCAACACGTCCATTTTGACGCCATGATTGCAGCCGACAGATATGGTAAGGCGCCCGTTATTCTTGCTTTCGGACAGGCAGGATATGCCAATCCCGGATTCAACATGCTTTCCGACAAGTTTGACTGGTACTACGCATTCGGATTACGCCTGCGATGGACGCCGTTCGACTGGAAGAACACGTCGCGCCGCAGCGCCTCGTTGCAATTGCAAAAAAATCTTGTAGAAACACAACGGGAATATTTCAGGATGGAATTGAAGAACAAAGACGCGGAGCTGTCTGCCGAACTTGCCCGATACCGGCGCAACGCGGAAAAAGACAGGGAAATCATCGCTTTGCAGCAACAGATTACCGAGAACTACCGTGCAAAATTGAAAAACGGCTCCGTAACCTCGTCGGATTATGTAACGGCGCTCAACAATGAGTACCGTTCCCGCATGGAAGAATCCATCAATCGCTTAAAGTATCGGAAAACACTGGTCATGAAAAGTCTGGCGGTGGGAGAAATTACGGATGATGCCGCTATCGTTAATTTTAAATAAACAAATCATGGATAAAATCAGGAAAATGCAAAAACGAATCTTTCAAAAAGCAGTAATGATGCGGGTCAAACCGTATTTCGTCATAGCCGTTGCCGCAGGGGTCGCCGCTTGTCGTTCTACCGGTCGCGAAGCGGACGCCTACGGCAGTTTCGAGGCAGTGGAGGTCATTGTCAGCGCCGAAGAGAGCGGAAAAATACTTGCGCTCGACCTTCTTGAAGGCGACATACTTGCGCAAAATCAGCCCGTCGGACTGACAGACACTACGCTTCTCTTTCTCCACCGCGCCCAGTTAGTGGCTTCGCTGAACACGACGAATGCCGAACAGCAACAGATCGACAAAAGCGCCGCCGTGCAGCAAAAGCAAATCGCCTATCTGCAAAAAGAGATGGAGAGGGCGCAGCAACTGTTGGCCGGAAACGCCATGACACAACAGGCCTACGACAAACTCGAAGCCGAATCGGACGTCGCCCGGACACAACTCGAACAGCTTCTTGCGCCCAAAGCCCGGATTTTTGCCCAGCAAAAAGTCATTCGGGCGCAAATAGCCGTTGCCGACGAGCAGTTGCGGCGTTGCATCATTCGGGCGCCGCAGGCGGGAACCGTCTTACAGAAGTATGCGGAAGCGGGTGAATTTACCGCTACGGGGAAGCCGCTTTTTAAACTCGCCGACGTCGCTACGATTACGCTTAGAGCGTATATTTCAGGCGCTCAACTTGCACAAGTGAAAATCGGACAGAAAGTATGCGTGCGTATTGACAGGGGCGAGAAAGAATACCAATATTTTGAGGGCGTTGTGGCGTATGTGGCTTCCACTGCCGAATTTACACCCAAAACGATCCGTACCAGAGAGGAACGGGTGGATTTGGTGTATGCCGCGAAAATACACGTCGTCAATGACGGAAGCATCAAAATAGGGATGCCCGGAGAAGTCGTTTTTCACTGTGACGGACAAGCGCGATGATAAGGATAGCCAACGTTTGTAAAAGCTTCGGCGCAGTGCAGGCGCTGAATGACGTATCATTCGAAGTGAAGGAAAACGAACTTTTCGGATTGATCGGTCCCGACGGCGCCGGAAAATCGACCCTGTTTCGCATTCTCATCTCCCTGATGACGCCGGACAGCGGCACCGTCGCTCTTTGGGGACTTGACGCCGTTCGCGACTACAAGGCTGTCCGAAAGATCATCGGCTACATGCCCGGAAAATTCTCGCTTTACGAAGATCTTACCGTTGAGGAAAACCTGCAATTTTTCGCATCGGTGTTCGGCGTTACCGTAGAGGAGAATTATCACCTGATAGAGGAGGTGTACAGCCATATAGCTCCGTTTCGCAAGCGTCCCGCCGGTAAGCTTTCGGGAGGCATGAAGCAGAAGCTGGCATTATCGTGCGCACTGATTCACAAGCCGCGTCTGCTGGCGCTCGACGAGCCTACCACAGGCGTCGACGCTGTGTCGCGAAAAGAGTTCTGGGAAAACCTCGGCGCTATTCGGCAGGCAGGCGTCACTACCATTGTGGCAACACCCTACATGGACGAAGCCGCCCTGTGCGACCGTATCGCATTCATCAACAAGGGACGTATTCTCAGCATCGATACGCCTCAAAATATCGTTGAACGTACCACTCAGCGCATTTTTGCCATACGCGCCGCCAATATGCGCACTTTGCCGGCGCTGTGCCGTTCGCTGCCCGAGGCCATCGCTGCCTATTCTTTCGGCGATTCGGTGCATCTGGCGGTGAACAGCCACCACACGGAAGCCGACGGGATACGGCAACAGTTGACCCGCCTTTCCTGCGAGAAAATAACGGTAGAACCTATCGCCCCTACCATTGAGGATTGTTTTATTATTACGGCTAAAAATTAAATAAAGATGGATTATGGATATTATCAACGTGAAGGATTTAGTGATGAAGTTTGGGGATTTTACGGCGAACGATCATCTCACGTTTTCGGTGAAAAAAGGAGAGATATTCGGTTTTTTAGGCGCTAACGGCGCGGGTAAAACTACGGCCATGAAGATTCTGTGCGGCCTGCTGAAACCTTCCTCCGGCTGCGTGGTAGTGGCGGGCTACAATGTGGCTTCTCATCCTGAAAAGGTGAAACGCAACATCGGATATATGAGCCAAAAGTTTTCGCTCAACGACGACCTCACCGTTGCCGAGAATATCCTTGTGTACGGCGCTATATACGGACTTTCGCGTGCCGAAATCGCCCGACGCACCGAGGCTGTGCTCGAAAAGCTGGAATTAACGCAGATGCGCAGGCGATTGGTGAGGACGCTTTCGCTGGGTTGGAAGCAAAAACTGGCCTTTTCGGTGGCAACCATCCACCGTCCGTCGGTGGTTTTTCTGGACGAGCCTACCAGCGGCGTCGATCCTGTTACCCGTCGCCGTTTTTGGGAATTGATTTACGAAGCGGCCGAAAACGGCATCACTGTTTTCGTCTCTACCCACTACATGGATGAAGCCGAGTATTGCGACCGCATATCCATCATGAACCGCGGACAAATCATTGCGCTCGACAGGCCACGACAATTGAAACAGGTACACGGCGCGGAGAGCATGAATGAACTGTTTATCCTGCTGGCACGCTAAAAACGAATTTTCATGAGTGCATTGAGAGGTCTTATTATCAAGGAAAGCAAGCATATCCTCCGCGACAGGAAGACACTGGTGATTCTGTTCGTCATTCCCGTCGCATTAGTGCTTATCATCGGCTATGTGGTGTCAATGGACGTGAAAGACACGGTCATCGGCGTGTACGACAAAGCCCGGGATTCGGAAAGCGTCCGGCTGACGAATCGGATTGTTTCGTCGGGGTATTTCAAACTCGGCAAAATCATCACGCATGACGACCAGATAGAGTCTGCTTTCCGGACAGGGAGCATCCGGATGGCGGTGGTGATTGGCGATCATTTCGGCAAGCGGATGCTGCAACCCGCCGGAGGCGCTGCCGTACAAATCATCGCCGATGCGTCGGAAGCCAATACCGCACAATTACTTGTCAGCTATTGCGAAGCCGTCATCCGGTCGTTTGCCCTTGAGGAAAGCGTTGTTGCAAGGCCTCCGGTTGAGGTGGAAGTCAAAATGTTCTTCAATCCCTTCCTCAACAGCATATATATGTCGATACCCGGCATTATGGCGCTGGTGTTGATCATCGTAACGGCCATGATGACTTCCCTGTCCATCACCCGCGAGAAAGAGTTGGGAAGCATGGAGATTCTTCTGGCTTCGCCGCTTGCGCCGTTTCAGATTATCATCGGCAAGGTGGCGCCTTATCTGGCGTTGGCTTCCATCAATGCCGTCACCATTGTGTTGTTGGGCTATTTTGTATTTCGTGTGCCTATGCTGGGCAGTTGGCAGTTGTTGTTCCTGATTAATTTCCTGTATATCTATTTGTCGCTGGCTTTGGGCATACTGGTTTCCTCTCTTGCATCGACGCAGATGGTGGCTATGTTTGCGTCGATGTTTGGCTTGCTGTTGCCTACCATGCTGCTGTCGGGCTTTATTTTTCCGATAGAGAACATGCCCGACTGGTTGCAAGCGTTGAGCCGCATCCTTCCGCCCCGCTATTATGTGGAAGCCATCAAAGCGGTGATGATTCAGGGCAGCGGGTTGGCGGTGGTGTGGCATCACCTGCTTGTCATGTCGGCTTTCGGGATGATATACACGATCGCCGCAGTTAAGAAGTTTAAGATTCGAATGGAATAAGGAAGAAAAGCTATGAGGATATTGATAATACTGATCAGGAAGGAATTTTGGCAGATATTCAGGAACAGGGTGATGTTGCCGCTGCTGTTTGTGCTGCCTGCCTTCATGCTGCTCGTTCTTGTAAATGCCGCCACTATGGAGATGCGCAACCGTAAAGCGCTGATATGCGACAGTGACCTGTCGCCCGCCAGTCGCAGAATAAGCAACGCTGTAGCCGCTTCCGCCTTTTTTGACCTCGAGAGGGCTACTTTTTCGGCGGACGAGGCCATTGCCTCCATTGAGAAAGGCGAGGCGGACGTGGCGCTGATCATCCACAGGGGGCTGGAATCCGACCTTGTGTTGCAACAGCCCGTCACCCTTCAACTGCTGGTCAATGCGGTCAATTCCCAGCAGGCGCAACTGTCATACGCCTATATGACGCAACTGATCAACCGTACCGTCGGCGACATGCTTGCCGAACGTACCGCAACAATGCCGCAGGAACCCATCCGCACCGTCGTTTCGTACCGGTACAATCCTACGTTGAACTACAAGTTTTTCATGTTGCCCGGCATCCTTACCATCCTGATTACGGCTATCGTTACCGTACTTTCGGCAATGAACGTAGTGCGCGAAAAGGAAACAGGCACTATTGAACAGATCAATGTTACGCCTGTAAGCAAATTATCTTTTATCGTGTCCAAGTTGTTCCCATTTTGGCTGATCGGTCTGGTAGAGCTGGCGCTGGGACTGGCGTTGGGACGACTGTTCTACAACGTACCGATAGAAGGCAGCATAGCCCTTGTTTTCGGCATGTCGGCCGTCTATATGACCGGATTGCTGGGTTTGGGACTGTTCATATCCACCTTCGCCCAGACCATGCAGCAGGCCACGTTCATCAATTTTTTCTTCCTGTTGATCTTCATCCTGATGAGCGGCATATTCACTTCTACCGACAACATGCCGGCATGGGGCAGAGCGCTCAACACCATCAATCCCATCTATTATTTCATCGACATCATGCGCTGCATCATGCTCAAAGGCGCTACCTTCAGCGACCTGATACCGCAGTTCCGCGCAATATCCATCTTTTCCGTCGTTTCTGTGAGCCTGTCCGTACTTAATTACCGGAAAAGGAATTGACGGAACAG